>CAMAUH010000526.1 GCA_945861365.1 Candidatus Kuenenia stuttgartensis | reverse complement strand
GAGCACCAGCAGGCGCACCTCGGGCGGGAGTTTCGGCAATGGCGGCAGCGGCGGTGTGCAGGTCGCCAACGGCAGCAGCACGCGGAAGGTCGAGCCGACGCCGAGTTCGCTCTCGACGCGGATGGTGCCGCCCATCAGCTGCACCAGGCGCGACGTGATCGACAGGCCGAGGCCGGTGCCGGCGAAGCGGCGCGTGATCGTGCTGTCGGCCTGCGTGAACGGCGAGAACACCGCTTGCAGGCGGTCGGGCGGGATGCCGACGCCGGAGTCGGCGACCGCGATCTCCAGTTCGTGCACTTCCCCGAGCGTGGTTTGCAGCGACAGGTGCACGCGCACGAAGCCGCGCGCCGTGAACTTGATCGCGTTGCCGGCCAGGTTGGTCAGGATCTGCCGCAGCCGCACGTCGTCGACCAGGTAGGCGGGCGCCAGTTCGGGCGCGATGTCGACCGACAGCTCGATGTCCTTGCTCTGGATGCGGGATGTCAGCGGCCGCAGGGCATCGAGCACCAGCGTCTCGATGTCGGTCGGCACCGGCGACAGATCGAGCTTCTCCGACTCGATCTTCGACAGGTCGAGGATGTCGCACAGGATGCCGAGCAGGTTGGAGCCGGCGCTGCGGATCACCGTCAGGTACTCGCGCAGCTCCTGCGGATCCTGGGTCTCCATCGCCAGCTCGGCCATGCCGAGCACGGCGTTCAGTGGCGTGCGGATCTCGTGGCTCATGTTGGCCACGAAGGTCGATTTCGCGCGGGTCGCCGCTTCGGCCGCCGCCAGCGCGCGGGTCAGGGCTGCGGTGCGTTCCTGCACCAGCTGTTCGAGCCGCTGTGCGTTGTCGGACAGCATGCGTTCGCGTTCCTGGATCGCGCCGAGCAGCGAGTTGAACGCGTGCACCAAGGCGCCGATCTCGTCGTCCGCCGCGGTCGCGGCGCGCAGTGCCCAGTTCTCCGTGCGGCGCACCTCGTGCGTCGTCTCGACCAGATCGGCGACCGGCCGCAGCAGCCGCTGCAGCAGCCAGTGGGCGGCGAGGCCGAGCACCAGCAGCGCGAGCGCGCCGGTGGCCGCGAGGCCGCAAAGGTACTCGTGCAGGCGGTCGGCGATCGGTGCGCCGGAGGCGCGCACGATGACCTGGCCGACGCGCGGCTCGCCGCGGTCGTCCTTGTAGGCGAGCGTCGCGCGGGCGCTCCAATCGGCGCCGGTCGCATCCGGCAGGGTGCTCGTCGTCGGCACCAGCGTCGGGTCACCGGCGACGGCGAAGCGGGCGCCGGTGGCCGTGTAGACGGCCGCGGCTTGCAGTTGCATGGTCGCCGTGACCGACTGCAGGAAGTTGGTGACGTCGACCGCGGCATCGAACTCGATGCCGGCGCTCGAGTTCACGGCCACCATCTGCGCCAACGTCGCGAGCCTGGCGCGCATGTTCTCGTCCAGCGTCGCCTGTTCCCGCCAGTAGGAGTCGAGGCCGGTGACCGTCAGTGCTGCACCCATCAGGGTCAGGCACACGGTGGCGAGGCGCCGGCGCAGCGACAGGCGATGGGCGCTCATTCCTTCGGCCCCTTGCGCGAGAGTTTCAGCAGCTGCGAGCTGGCGCGGATGCCCTTCTGCTTCAGTGCGTCGGCGTTGACCTCGAACCGGATGCTGTTCTCTTGCACGAACAACTGCACGGAGCCGCCCGAAGCGACGAAGCCGGCTTGTTCGGAGACCAGCGTCGTCGGGTGTTCGGCATGCGCGGCCAGGATCTGCTTCTGCGTCGCGGCATCGACCGACTTCGCCAGCCACAGCAGGTCGCAGGTGTGGGCCGAAGCCCCCTTGCTCGCAACCGTGGGATCGATGGCGACGACGACGACCGGCAGATCACCGACCTTCTTGCCGGGCAGGTCCTTCTGGATCGCCGCGCCGACCGTATCGCTGCCGACGACGCCGATGCGGTACTCCTTGCGCGTGGTCGCCGGAGTCTCGAGCACCAGGTACGGCGCGATCTTCAGCACGACCATCGCGCGCAGCAGGGCGGCGCGCGTGTCCGCATCGCCGGCCTGTTTGCCGCCGTCCTGCGCCGCGAGGTTCGCGGTGGTCAGGGCCAGCGCGCACACGAACGCCATGCGTTCGTGACGTTCCTTGGCGGCGTGGCGGCGAGGCGAGGGCATCGGCAGCCGCCCTCATCGAACCTGCCCTTCGCGCTGCTTGATCCGGGTGTGAGGCTGCTGCTGTCGGAAAACGCGACAGCCGGATCAGGCGTGCCGGCTGCCGTACAGCCAGCGCCAGGACCCGGCGATGGCGCGGCGCAGGTCTTCGAGCACGAGGTACAGCGACGGCACCAGCACCAGGCTGATCAGCGTCGCGAACATCACGCCGAAGCCCAACGACACCGCCATCGGCACCAGGAAGCGCGCCTGCACGCTCTTCTCGAGCAGCAGCGGCGTGAGGCCGCCGAACGTCGTCAGCGACGTCAGCAGGATCGGGCGCAAGCGCGAGGCGCCGGCGGTGCGCACGGCTTCGAACAGCGTGTCGTGGTGTTCGCGGCGCTGGTTGACCCAGTCGACCAGCACGATGTTGTCGTTGACCACGACGCCGGCCAGCGCGATCACGCCGAACATCGACAGGATGCTGAGGTCGTAGCCGGTCAGCAGGTGGCCGGCGATCGCGCCGACGACACCGAACGGGATCGCCGTCATGATCAGCAGCGGCTGCAGGAACGACTTCAGCGGCACCGCCATCAGCGCGTAGATCAGGAACAGCGCGATCGCGAAGCCGCCGGCCAGCGAGACCAGCAGGTCGGCCTGCTTCTTCTGGTCGCCCTGGAAGCCGAACGACAAGCCCGGGTGGCGGGCCATCAGCCGCGGCAGCACTTCGCTGCGCAGGCGCGCGTTGATCGCGTTCGGGCTGGCGTCGGGGTCGCCTTCGTCGACCTCGCCGCTGACGCGCAGCGCGCGCTTGCGATCGACGCGCGTGATCGACGCCGCGGCGCGGCCGGTGGTGGCGTCGGCCACTTCGCCGAGCGGCACCTCGTCGCC
>CAMAUH010000525.1 GCA_945861365.1 Candidatus Kuenenia stuttgartensis | reverse complement strand
GACAACGAGCTGCAGCTGCAGTTCGAGAGTTCGGCGCAGGGCGACGGCCAGTTCCGGCTGTTCTGGTCCGGCAGCGACTTCGGCTTCGAGCCGATCGCGCCCGAACGGCTCGCCTGCACGCCCGATGTCGCGGTCGAGCAAGGCGAGCTCGCGCGCGTCGGCCAGCAGCTGTTCACCGAACATCGCTGCGCGCGCTGCCACGAGTTCCAGACCCAGCGCATCGGTGAATCGGCGTTCGCCGAACTCGACGACGCCGGCCCCGATCTGCGCAATGTCGGCGCGCGCGCGACGGCGGGTTGGATCGCGGCCTGGTTGCGCGATCCGCGCCAGTTCCGTCGCGATGCGACGATGCCGGCGTTCGCCCTGTCGGCGCAGGATTGTGATGACCTCGCGGCGTTCCTCGCCGGGCTCGCGGCACCGGCCGCCCCGCCGAAGTTGACCGCGGAACTGGCGGCGAGCGGCGAGCAGCGCTTCCGCCAGCTCGGTTGCGTCGCCTGCCACGTGGCGCCCGGGGATGCTGCCGCGGCCGCGGACCTCGGTGCGCGCATCCATCTCGGCTTCGTGCCGCAGAAGTGGCAACCGCAGGCGTTGGTGGAGTTCCTGCAGAATCCGGCCAAGGACTTCCCGCACGTGCGCATGCCGAACCTGCGCTTGTCGCAGGACGATGCGATGCAGCTGGCGGCGTTCCTGTTGGCGCGCGCCCAGCCGCCGTTGGCGGGCGGCCGCGGCGATGCCACGCGCGGCAAGAAGCTCGCCCACACGCACAACTGCGCGCTGTGCCACGCGCTCGACCTGGTGGTCGACGAACGTCGCTACCCATTCTTGCGCAACCTGAAGGTGGATCGCGGCTGCTTGTCCGAGCAGCCGCACGACCACAAGGCGCCGTCGCACGGCTTCGATGCTGCGCAGCGCGCCGCGTTGCGCGCGTTCCTGCCGCATGCGGAGACGGCGCTGTTCCGCCGGGCGCCGATCGACTTCGTGCAGCGGCACCTCGTCGCCGACCGCTGCACGGCGTGCCACGCGCTCGACGGTCGCCCCTCGGTCTGGGCGCGCGTCGTCGAAGGCCTCGGCGCACCGCAGCCGAAGGACCAGGATCCGGTCGCGCAGGGTGTGCCGGCGTTGACGTGGGCCGGCAGCAAGCTGCAGCCGTCGTGGCTCGAGCGCTTCGTCACCGGCAACGAGAAGTCGCCGCGGCCGTGGCTGGTCGCGCGCATGCCCGCGTTCGCGCAGCACGGCAGCGTGCTGGCCGCGGGGCTCCTGCGCGAGCACGGCTATGGCCCGCAGGACGAGGCGCCGGGAGCGGTCGACACCGAACTGGTCGGCCATGGCCAGTCGCTGGTCGCACAGGGCACGGGCTTCAACTGCGTGCAATGCCATGCGCTCGGCGACCAACCGGCGGTGCAGGTGTTCGAGCGGGAAGGCATCGAACTGCTGACCGCACGCGGCCGCTTGCGCCACGAGTACTACACGCGCTGGCTCGCCGACCCGCCGCGGCTCGATCCCGATTCGCGCATGACGAAGTACGCGACCGCGGGCAAGACCGCGTTCACGAGCGTGCTCGGTGGCGACGCGACGAAGCAGTTCGAGGCGATCTGGCAGTTCCTCGGCAGCCGGCGGCCGGCGAAATGAACGGGCCGCGGCCGGCGCGCACGGTGCCTGCGCAGGCTGCCGGCATCCCGCCGGTCCGCGCGACGATCGACCTGCGCCTCGACGGCAACCAGGGGCGCGCTCCGGATGCAGCGCTGCTCGGGCAACTCGCCGCCGAGCCCGAGCTGGTGCGCAGCTACCCGTTCGACCGCTCGCTCGAAGCGGCGCTCGCGGCGCGCCACGGCATCGCGGCCGAACGCGTGTTCGTCGGCGCCGGCGGCGACGATGTGCTCGATCGCCTGTGCCGCGCCGTGCTCGAACCCGGCCGCACCGCGATCGTGCCGCAGCCGACGTTCGAGATGTTGCCGCGCTACGTGGCGCTGGCCGGCGCGAACCTGGTGGCGCCGGCATGGCACTCGGGTGCCTGGCCGCGCGAAGCAGTGCTGGCGGCGATCGATGCGGACACCGCGTTGGTGGCCATCGTGTCGCCGAACAATCCGACGGGCCTCTGCGCGACCGGCGACGACCTGCGCGCGGTGCTCGCCGCGGCGCCGCACGCGGTCGTGCTGCTCGACGCGGCCTACGCGGAGTTCGGGGGCGAGGACCTGACCGCGCTCGCGTCGGGGCATGCGCACGCGGTGGTGGTGCGCACGTTCAGCAAGGCGTTCGGGTTGGCCGGGCTGCGGGTCGGCTACGCGCTCGCTTCGCCGACGGTGGTGCAGTGGCTCGGTGCCGTCGGCAGCCCGTTCACGGCGGGCACGCTGGCGCGGCGTGCGGCGCTGCTGCGGTTGCAGGACGAGAGCCAGGCGGTCGCTGACTACGTGCAGCAGGTCGCGCAGGAACGCGTCGCGTTCACGGCGCTGCTGCACGAACTCGGCAGCGACGTGCTGCCGTCCGCGGGCAACTTCTGTTTCGTGCGCGGCGGCGACCCGGCGTGGCTGCGTGATGCGTTGGCCGGCCTCGGCATCGCCGTGCGCGCGTTCGCGACGGGCGTGCGCGTCACCATGCCCGGCAACGCCCATGCGTTCGCGCGGCTCGCGGCGGCCGTGCGCGCAGCACTGGCGCCGCAGGCGCTGCTGCTCGATCTCGACGGCGTGCTCGCCGACATCGAAGCGCGGCGCGCGCTCACCGCGGTCGAGCAGGTGGCGGCGCTCGCCGCGCGGTTGCCGCTCGGTGTCGTCACCAGTTGTCCGCGCCGCCTCGCCGAGTCGGTGCTGCAGCGGCATGGCTTCGCGCCGTTCGTGCGCGCGCTCGTCACCAGCGAAGATGGCCCCGGCAAGCCCGATCCGGCCCCGGTGCGCCTCGCGCTGCAGCGACTCGGCGTGCAGCACGCATGGATGCTCGGCGACAACCCGAGCGACGTCACCGCGGCGCGGCGGGCCGGCGTCGTGCCGTTGGCGATCGATCCGCATGGCATCG
>CAMAUH010000524.1 GCA_945861365.1 Candidatus Kuenenia stuttgartensis | reverse complement strand
GGCATCGCGTCGTCGCCGCGCAGATCGCGACGGCGCAGGAGTGGAACCAGGTGCAGCCCCAATGGATCGAACGAGACTGGAGCGGGGCTCCGCCGGAAGCAGCTGCAGCTCTTCTGGAACTGGCGCGGCGCTTTCCCGATCCCGCCGTTGGCCGGATCGTGGTGGAAGGGCAAGGCATTCGGTCTACGTCGGCTCGACCGGGTGCCTGGCACGGCGCGCTCATCGCGGCGTGTGAGCGCACGCCCGAGTTGCCCGCCGAGATCGTGCTGATCTTCGCGAAGGCTGGCGACGAGCAGGCCTGGCACGTGCTGGCGAAGCGCGATCCCCGCGCGGCGCTCGAGCTCGCGCGGGATCCCTCGCGGCGATGCGGTGTCAGCCTCGCCCGGTTGTTGGGTGAGCATGGAACTGCCGCGGACGTGCCGACGCTGGTGCGCATGCTCGAGTCGTTCACCTTGTCCCCGGACTCGCAGCGCCAGGTGCTCCCGTTCATCGAGCGGCACTGCCGCGGCAACCTCGACGTGGCCAATCGTCTGTACCAGCAGTTGAGCGGTAGGCCGCCGTCCGAAGTCATGCTCGCATTCACCACCGCAGCCGGTGTGGCCATCGAGCAGTTGGCCGAACTGATCGAACGCACGCCTCAGCTACAGCGTGACGTCGCCAGTGTTGCCACAGGCGCGATGCAGGGGTTGATCACCGCCGCGCAATCCCCCGTTCTCGTGCAGGCTCTCGACAAAGCCCTGGCGCGCGAACCGATCTCGCTACCGCAGGTGCAGTGCATCCTGCAGCTGATGCAGGCGTGCGCCTCGCCCGACTGCCTGCCCGCGCTGCGGCGCGCCTTGGCGAGTCCGAAGGCCGATCCGTTCACGCCCGACGTCGCCAGGGCAGCACTCGCCGTCGCCGGCCCGCAACGCCGCGCCGTGCTGCTCGAGTTGCTCGGCGCACCCAATTCGGCAGCCGTACAGGTCGCCCTCGACGCCGACGGGCTCGGTCAGGAACAGGAACTGCTACCCCGCGCGACCGAGGCGCTGCTGCACTACGGCAAGCAGCTCGGCAGCGTCGACACGCTGTTCAACAGCCTCGATCCCGCGACCCGCGCCACGCAAGCGCGCGCAGTCCTGCAGTCCCCGAACTTCCCGCAGTTCCACCAGCAGTTCTGCATCAGCGTGCTGCAAGCGCTCGGCAGCCTGAAGGACCCGCAGTTCGTCGCCGAACTCGCGAAGGGCGCGCAGCACCCGGACCTCCTCGTGCGCATGGCCGCGGTCGAGCAGCTCGGGCGCGTGTTCACGCGCGACGCGGCGCCCTTCCTGCTCGAGCTGCTCAAGGACGACGACGAAGCCGTGCGCAATGTCGCGAAGGAGAGCCTCGACCGCCTCGCCGAGTATCTCGACGCCCGCACCAAGTGGGACGAGCGCCTGCATCGCAAGTGACGCGAAGCGCCGCCCACCTCCCTCACAACCCGATCGTCGCCTGGATCACCGTCGTCGTCGAAACGAACGGGAACAGGCTGCACGGCCCGGGCACGCCGAACGCCGGCAGCCACTGCGCCTGCAGCGTCGCGCCGAGCACGCTCAGCTGGGTCGGGATCGGCAGCGGGCGGGACGCCGTGCCGAGGTTCGGCGTCAGCGTCTCGAGCACCAGCGGCGGCAGCAGCGAGCACGGGCCACACGGCACCGGCGTCGCGTTCAGCGCGAGGCTCAGCAGTACCAGCGGCGCGGTCTGGTCGGCGTTGGTCATCGTGAACGCGAAGTTCGCGTTGCCGAGTGCGCACGGTCCGTTCACGCCGGTGATGCCACCGACGCCGCACGACTGCGCCAGCGTGACCACCGGCCCACCCTGGCCCATCACCTCGAGGAACTGCAGCACCACGTCGCGATCGAACGGCAGTGCTGCCTGTCCTTCCTCGAACACCGCCAGCACCGTGTCGTCGCCGGGCGTGATGGCGCCGCGTGCCGCCAGCCGCGGGGCGCTCTGGCGGTCGTAGCCGCCGGCGCGGGCCGGGCCGACGAGGTCCATCGGCGGGCCGATCGCGGTGGCTGTCGAGGTCAGCACGAGCGCCTTCGCCTGTGTGTCGAACAGCGTGTTCTCCTGCAACCAGCTCATCAGGAACGAACCGCCCGCGCGCACCAGATCGCCGTTGCGCAGCACATCGGCGGCGCCCGTCGCCACGGTGGTGGGGCTACCGGTGACCGTGACCGCGCCGACGCCGGCGGACACGACACAGGTTTGGGCCACCAGCGCGCTGCTGGTGTCCCAAGTCACCAGGAAGTTCGCGCCGTCGCCATCGACCGCGGGCCGTCGGCGTTGGCTGCCACCACTGGTCACCGAGACGACTGCCGCCAACGGCGTGGATTGGACTCCGAGGCACACTGCGCGCACCTGGAGCGGATCGGTGGTATCGCCATTCCACACCACGAGGTGGCGCGGGGTCGCGCCGAGGCCGCCTGTGCGACTGATCGCGACGCGAGCACCGGCGATCGTCGTGCTGACCAGTCCGTGCTGCGAGCCGATGAGGCTGATCGCCGAGGCGCCGGTCAGCGTCACGGTCTGACTCTTGATCGCGCCGTTCGGTACGACCCAGACGACCGGCATGTCGGCGCTGGGGCCGTGCGCGTTGCTCACCACCACCTGGCCGGCGGTGTTGGTGATGGTCAGCTGCGGACTCATTGCGCCGCCATTGGCGGGCACGCTGCGCGCGAGCAGCGTCGGGGACGTGCCGAACGGGCCCACAGTGCGCTGCCACACCACCAGGAACGCGGTGCGCAGCGGACAGAACGCGACCCGTCCCGAATGCACGTCGCTGCCGGCGATGGCGTCGATCAGGAACGGCGTGCTCGTCGCCGGGCTGGTGTCGATCAGCTGGCCGACCAGGTTGCTCTCGCCGAACGCAACGACGCGCCGCCACACCACGAGATGGCGGGCGGGCGTGTTGGCGAAGCACGCGTCGGGTTCGCCATCGTCGGCGCTCGTGTTGGCGAGGGCTGCAGTACCCAGCAGCGGGTCGAACGTCAGTGGGAAG
>CAMAUH010000523.1 GCA_945861365.1 Candidatus Kuenenia stuttgartensis | reverse complement strand
ATCACCGCGCGCAGCAGCGCCTGCACCGGTGCCCGCTTCGTCGCCGCCACGTCGGCGAGCTTGACGTGCCGCAGCGCCTTGCCGGTGCCCTCCAGCAGCCCCTGCGGATCCGGCAGTTCGGCCCCGCGGTAGAAGCCGAGGTTGATGTGCGCAGCATGCACCTGCAGGTAGCAGTAGTGCTCCGTCATCTTCTTCGGGCCGACCCCGAAGCTGGCGATCTTCTGCCGCGGCCACACGACCTCGACGCACTGCGGGTGCAGCTCGCGGATGGTGGCGCGCAGGTGTTCGCACAGCGGGCGCAGCGCAGCGCTCGCGCAGGCGAGCACGTCGGCGAACGTGCCGTGGGTGGAGTCGGCCATCGCGGCAATGGAACGCAGACGCGATGGCGGCGCCACCCGTTCGCGCGCGATCAGCGTTTGTCGGGCGGCGGCAGCGGTGCGTTCGCGAGTTCGACACAGCGCACGACCAGCACCGTCGCGACCTCGCCTTCGACCGCCATCACCATCACCGCCTTGCCGGCTTCGAGGCGGACGATCGGCTGCAGCAGCGCCTTGTCCGGCGTGCACGTCGGTTCCGCCGGCAGCGCCCCGCGCACCATGTGCACGCGCACCGCCACCTCGGCCGCACCGATCGGCAGCATCTCGCCGCGCACGCGCAGGCGCTGCGCTTCGGGCACGCCGTCCCTCGCGGCCGCGGCCAGATCGAACGGCCGCAGCGGCGATGCGGTGACCTCGGGCAGGTTGCGCAGTTCGCCGGCGTGCTTCGCCGCCAGACGCATCAGCGCCTGCAGCTTCGCCTCGTCCACGGGCACGGCCACTCCCTTCTCGAGGCCACTCTCGCGCGCCAGCGACAGCGGCAGCGCCACCAGCGAGACCTGCAGGCGCGCCTGCAGGGGTTCCTCCTTGCGCAGCTGCTCCGTCACCGCCTGCGCCACCGCGACGTCCTCGGCCGTGCTCATCACCAGCAGTGCAGGCCCACGAGTACTCCTGGCCGTCCGCACCGCACGCGCCCCCGCGGCGACGTCTTCGCCGCAGAACATCAGACGCAGGGTCGCGGCGAGGCGCTCGCCGACTTCGACCGGCTCGATCTCCGCCTTCGGATCCGCCGGCGGCAACTCGTACCGCTGCAGCACGGACGGCTCGAGGACCAAGACGCGCGTCGCTCGCTTGGCCGGCGGCGCTTCCTTGTCCTTGCCACCTTCCTGCGCGAAAGCCGCACCGACCAGCACGAGCAGAACGGCCGCGCAGCGCGTGGTTCCCATCACGCCGACGATAGCGCGATCGCCCCGCTTCGTCCGAACGCGCGACGATTCACTTCACCTGCAGCACGACCGGCGGCTGGCCCGGCTCCAACGTCGACACCGTGAACGTCGTCTCGGCGCGCCCACTCGCCGTCTCCACGATCAGCGTGTAGGTGCCGAGCGTCAGCTGCGGGGACAGCCGGTGCGGCCGTTCGCGCGAGCGCTGGGTGTTGTCGTCCCACTGCAGTTGCCCGGCGGCATCGGCGAGGCGCACCCGCGTGATCCGCTGCTCCGGCCCGTACTCGACCACGAGTTCGCGCTGCACCGCCGCGCGCAACGTGATCGTGGCCGTCGTCGCGACGCCCGCCACGACGACCGCCTGCTGGCTCACCTCCGTCATGCCAGCGTGCCACAGCGACAGGCGCGTGGCGCCGGCGCACAGGTTGTCGACGGTGAGTTCGGTCGCGGTGCCGAGCTCGACCTTGCGCCCATGCGAGCCGGCGGCCGCCGTCACGTACAGCGTCGGCGCCATCGCTTCGGTGCCCGCCTCGCGCACGATGCGCAGCGTCAGCGAACCGCCGACCTGCGTCGTCAACGCGCCGACGTCCTTGTCCTCGGCGGGGCCCACTTCGAACGTCTCGCCGAAGTGGATCGGTTCGTCGGCAGCGAGCAGCACCAGGTGCTTCGCACCGGGGTCGACCTCCGTGAAGCGGAACTTGCCATCGACGACCGACTCGGTGCGCCACGAGCGATCCGCGTTGACGAGCAGCACCGACATGCTCGCCTTGCCGGTCGCGCGACCAGCCGCGTCGACCACCACGCCGCGCACATTGCCACCCTTCTGCTGCTTCGGCCCGTCGTAGGTGGTCACCAGTTCGAGTTCGCCCGAGTCCGGCCAAACCGCGCGCGCCTCGAGCGGCCCCGAGCCCTCCGGCTGCGACCACAACTGCACCGAGATGTCGTACGCCTGCCGCTGCAGGCACACGAAGCGGAAGCGGCCCTGCGGGTCGGTGTAGACGACATGCGCACGTTCCTGGCCGGGCAGCTTCGCGCTGACGAAGTGGCGCGACAGCGGCACGCCATCACGATGGCGGGCGACCCCGCGGATCGTCGGTCCCGGCACGACCTGCGGGTTCCACGTGACGACGGCACCGGCTGCGGCAGTCATCGCCTCGTGCGCCCAAGGCACGACAGCATCCAGGCGGCGCTCCTGTCGGGCATTCGCGTAGAGGTGCAGTTCGCCGGCGGCCACCTGCAGCAGGCGGTAACGCCCCTCCGCGTCGGCGACCGCCCCCACCGAGCCGAACACGCTCTCGTAGTCGTGCTGGCCCATCATCAGGTAGCTCTCGGCCAGCGCGATCGGGTAGGCGCGCACGATCGCTCCGGCGAGCGGTGCCCCGTCCTCGCCGGTGACGACCCCCTGCACGGTCACGCCCTGCTGCAGCCGGATGTCGAGCCGGGTCGGCGCACTGGTCTGGATCTCGACGTCGCCATGCCAGAACGGATGGCCAGCGGCCCACACTTCGACCGGGTGCTTGCCGGTGGCGAGGCCGTCGAACCGGTAGTTGCCGGCGGCATCGCTGCGGGTGCGCGCCGGCGCCCAACGCTCCTTCGTCGTGTTGCCGATGCCGTTGTCCTGCAACCTCGCCGAGCTGCCGACCGCGATCGACGCGTTGGCGACCGGTTGCCCCTGCGGATCGCGCACCTGCCCGAACAGCGCGCCGCCGCCACTCGCCAGCGTGAGTTCGATGCGCACGGGCTTCTGCTGGATGTCGCACGTCTCC
>CAMAUH010000522.1 GCA_945861365.1 Candidatus Kuenenia stuttgartensis | reverse complement strand
ATCCTTGCGCCGCAGCGCCGGCAGGTGTTCGCGCAGCTTGGCGGTCACGTGCGCCGGGAAGCGCGCTGCCAGCGGCGCGCGCGGCGCGTGGGACACGCCGGCCTGCGGCCCCTTCGGTTTGCGGCCAGCGCCCGGGCGACGGCCGCCGTGCTGCGGACGGAACGGCAGCGAGCCCTGCTTCGCGCCGGTCGCCGCTTGGCCAGGGCGCTGGGCCACTCGCACCGGTCGCTTGGTCGCCGCGTTCGCCATCTTGATTCGGCACTGTTCTACACGCGACCATCTCGAAGTCAAGGAGATCGTCGTGGTCGACCGCGAGGCCGGAAGGCTCTCGCCCGCTCAGGCTCGGCTCACGTTCGTCCAGCAAGGCTGCCCCGCGGCCTCGTTCGTGGGCGGCGCACAAGCCGCTGGCAGCGCCCGCGCATCAGCGCAGCGGAAGCTGATCAGCACCAGACGACAGCCGTTCGTAGCCGACATCCGTCAGATCGACTGGCGCCGGAGGCGGCAAAGCGGGGAGAACACGCCGACACCACGCACAGCCTCCGCGCTACCCGAGCAGCGCGCGCACGACCCGCCCGTGCACATCCGTCAGCCGGTAGTCGCGCCCCTCGTGGCGGAACGTCAGCCGCTCGTGGTCGAACCCCAGCACGTGCAGCAGCGTCGCGTTCAGATCGTGCACGTGCACCGGATCGCGCACCGTGTTGTAGCCGAGCTCGTCCGTCTCGCCGTGCTGCACGCCCGCGCGCACGCCGGCCCCCGCCAGCCACGTCGCGAAGCAGCGCGGATGGTGGTCGCGGCCGTGGTGGCCGTCGTCGAGATCGCCCTGCGCATACACCGTGCGCCCGAACTCGCTGGTCCACACCACCAGCGTGTCGTCGAGCAGCCCGCGCCGCCGCAGGTCGATCAGCAGCGCCGCGGTCGCGCGGTCGATGTCGCCGCACTGCTTCGGCAGATCCTGTTCGACGTCGCGATGCTGGTCCCAACCGCGGTGGTAGATCTGCACGCAGCGCACGCCGCGTTCGAGCAGGCGCCGCGCCAGCAGCGCGTTGTTGGCGAACGTGCCGCGCTGCTCGACGTCGGGACCGTAGAGCGCCTTCACCTCGGCCGGCTCGGCGGCGAGATCGACCAGTTCGGGCACCGCCGCCTGCATGCGGAACGCGAGTTCGGCCTGCCGCTGCCGCGCCGCGATGCCGGCATCGCCGAAGCGTTCGGCCGCTGCCGCATGCAGCTGTGCCATCGCCGCCAGCTGCTGCTGCCGCATCGCGCGCGACACGCCGGGCGGATCCTGCAGGAACAGCACCGGATCGCCGGTGCCGCGCAGCAGCACGCCCTGGTGCTCCGCCGGCAGGAACCCAGCCCCCCACAAACGGTGGTACAGCGGCTGGTCGACCTTCGGCCCGCTCCACGACGAGTGCAGCACGACGAACGCCGGCAGATCGCGCGCATCGCTGCCGATCGCCCACGCCAGCCACGCCCCGAAGCTCGGCCGCCCGGGCAGCTCGTGGCCCGTCTGCAGCAGGTTGATCGCCGGCTCGTGGTTGATCGCGTCGGTCTGCATCGAACGCACGATCGCCAGCTCGTCGGCGAGCTGCGCCGTGTGCGGCAGCAGGTCGCTGATCCAGGCACCGCTGTGGCCGTGCTGCGTGAAGCGCGCGCGCGGGGCCACGATGCGCAGCCGCGTCTGGCCGCTGGTCATCGTCGTCAGGCGCTGGCCTTGCCGCACCGAGGCGGGCAGGTCCTGGCCATGCCAGCGCTGCAGCGTCGGCTTGTGGTCGAACAGGTCGTGCTGCGACGGGCCGCCCGACATGTGCAGGTACACCACCCGCCGCGCCAGCGGCGTGTGGTGCGGGTTGGGAGCCCGTTCCCCCACCGGCCGCCACAGCGCGAACGCGGCGGCACCGGCACTCGCGCGCTGCAGGAACGACCGGCGATCGAGGTGCGGTGCGTCCATGTCAGTTGCGATGCAGCGCTTCGTCGAGTGACAGCAGCGTGCTGGCGAGCAGTTCCCACGCGGCCGGCGCAGTCGCGGCGGCGTTGGCGAGCAGCTGGCTGCAGGCGGCGTGCTCCGAGGCCGTCGGCGCTCGCTGCAGCAGTGTGCGGAACAAGAACGTGATGCGCTGCGGCTCCGACGCTGCTTCTGCCGCCGCGGCGGCAGAAGCAGCGGCGGCAAACGCCCGCGTCGCCACCACCATGCCCTCGTCGTTCCACAACGCGAGCGCCTGCAGCGGCGTGTTGGTCGTCTGCCGCTCCACCACGCACGTCTCGCGCGTCGGCGCGTCCAACGTCAGCAGCAGGGGCGGCCCGGCACTGCGCTTCCAGAACGTGTAGAGGCTGCGGCGGCGCAGGTCGTCGCCACTGTCGGCCACGTAGCGCTCGGTGTTGCTGCTCGGGAACGCGACCGCTTCCCAGATGCCGGGCGGCTGCTGGATCTTGACGCTCGGCCCGCCGACGCGCGGCAACAGCAGGCCGGCGACCGCCAGCGCCTGGTCGCGGATCGCTTCGGCGGGCAACCGCACGCGGCTCATGCGCGCGAGCCACACGTTGTCGGGATCCGCCGCGCGCTCCGCCAGGCTCGCGCGCGAGCTCTGGCGATAGGTCGCCGACGTGACCAGCAGCCGATGCAGATGCCGTTCGTCCCAGCCGTGCTCGACGAACTCGCAGGCCAGCCAATCGAGCAGTTCAGGATGGCTCGGCCGCGCACCGAGCTTGCCGAAGTCGTGCGGCGTCGCGGTGAGACCGCGGCCGAAGTGGCGCAGCCAGATGCGGTTCACGGCGACGCGCGCGCTCAAAGGATGGTCCGGCGCGAACAACCACGCCGCCAACGCACGGCGATCGGCGGGCGCCCCCGCGGGCAGCGGCGGCAGGAACGCCGGCGTGCCCGGCAGCACGCGTTCGCCCGGCACGTCGTAGCGACCGCGCACCAGCACGTGCACCGGCCGCGGCTCCGCGCGATCGCCGCTGACCATGCACTGCGGCAAGGCGCGTTCGAACTCGGCGAGCCGCTGCGCGGCCGCGCGCGCCTGCGGCAGGCGT
>CAMAUH010000521.1 GCA_945861365.1 Candidatus Kuenenia stuttgartensis | reverse complement strand
GAGCCGCCCGCCTTCTCCGGATTTCGTCGCCTAGGGCTTTTTGGAGATTGGGCTCGTTCATCGCGGGTGAAGTACGCGAATGAATACTCCGGGTCTACACACTCTGAGTGGCACAGTCGGTGGGGGCTTGTGGTCTGTGGCCAGATACGAAGTCGGCATTGCTGTACACCAGCAGCAGCACATCCTCGTTCAGCCGGAGCGCCTTGGCGTGCGTGAATCCACAGACAAACTTGCACGAGGCGACGAGCCACACTCCGCGACCTCGAACAGTGGACTCGCAGCCGACATTGCCTGCAAGTTCGAGCAAGAACTTGGGCGAATGGTCGCGAAGGTCGACCGCGAGGCGATGACCCCTGCCAGCTTCGGCGGTTTCGTGACTCACACCCGTTCTGGATGGGGCGAGACGAGGTTACGCAGGCGCAGTATCAGGATGCACTTGTGCACTGTGCACTGGCAGAGTGGGAGAGCGGAAGCGGCGCTGCATGCGCCGGTCAGGGGCAGTGCGAATTCGCAAACGGGTCGAACTCGGGTTGGAGCGGCCCCTCCAGGAACCCCAGCCGCCGCGCGTTGCGTTGCAGGCGGTTCGCGGACCGGATGCTGCGCTGGCGGTTGGCGTCGTCGGCGGCTGCGTTCGCAGGTAGGCCGGCGAACTGCCTGCGACTCTCGTCACCGTGCTAGTCCCGATCGCCCCGCACTTTGGCGGTGCGTTCCGCGGCCATCGGTTTGCACCAGGTCCGTCGCTGCAGCCCCTACTTGCCAGCGCGCCGCCGGCCATTGCCGGCACCTTCGCCCATCGGCTCCGGCAGGTCGTTCGCCATCACGACCCGCACGCCGGGCACCGCCTCGCGGAGGCGAATGATCGCGCCTGCGCTGACCTCGGTCTGCCACACGTAGAGGTTCTCGAGCGCCTGCAGCTCGGCCAGCGCCGCCATGGCGTAGTCGCCGACCTTGGTGCCATACAGGTTCAGCGACCGCAGTTCCTTGCACGCCGCCAACTTCGCCGTGCCCTGGTTGCCGACCTGCGTCTGACGCAGATCGAGCGTCAGCAGGCGCGGCATCGTCGCGATCACGGCACACGCCGCGTCGCCGACGTGGGCGCGCGCGAGGTCCAGTTCGGCGATGTGGGCCTTCAGGGGCGCCAGGGCTTCGACGCTCTTGTCGGTGACGTCGTCGCTGTTGCCGGCGCAGGTGACGCGCAACAGCGGGCTGTCGTCGCCGAGGCTGCTGACAGCGAACGGCCCATTGGCGAACGCCGCCAGGGTCGCTGCCGGCACGGGTTGCAGGCCGGCCTGCAGTTGGGCGATCGGGGTGCCCTTCTTGCCCTTCTCCTTGCCGGCGTCCTTGCCCTTGTCGGTGCCCGGCTTCGCGTCGGCCTTGTCGGCCTCGGCCTTCTTGCCGGTCCATTTGCCGAGTTCGCCACCTTCCTCGATCCACTTCTTGATCAGGTCGGTCTGCGACTTCGACAGCGGCTCGCCCTTCTTCGCCGGCGGCATGCGGTCCTCGTGGTCCGCTGGCAGCGTGATCGACGCATAGAGCATCGAGTCGTCGGGCTTCTTGGCGACGACCAGCGTGCCCTTCTTGCTGGTGGTGATGCCGTCCTTGCTGTCGAGCACCACGCCGCCTTTCGGCTTCTTCGGCTTGCCGTCCGGGCCGGTGGACGGCGTGGCGTGGCACTCGACGCAGCGCTTCTCCAGGATCGGCCAGATCTGGCTCTCGAAACTGACCTTGCCCTGCGCGCACAGCGGCAGCGTGGTGAGCAGCAGCGGGAAGATCAGGAACGGGGCTCGGATCATGGTCGTCGGTTGCCGGGTCGGTGGTTGCCGGTGGGCGCGCGGTCGGCGATCAGGGCGTGCCCTTCTTGCCCTTGTCGCCTTCCTTCTTCTCACCTTCCTTCTTCTCGCCTTCCTTCGGCTTGTCGCCTTCCTTGCCCTTGCCGGCTTCGGCCTTCTTGCCGGTCCACTTGCCGAGGTCGGCGCCGCCTTCGATCCACTGCTTGATCAGGTCGGTCTCCGCCTTCGACAGCGGCTCGCCCTTCTTCGCCGGCGGCATGCGGTCCTCGTGATCGGCCGCGAGCGTCACCGAGTGGTACATCAGCGAATCGTCGGGCTTCTTGGCGACGACCAGCTTGCCCTTCTTGCTGCCGGTGATGCCGTCCTTGCTGTCGAGCACGACGCCGCCCTTCGGCTTCTTCATCTTGCCATCGGGGCCGGCCGCCGGCGTGGAGTGGCACTCGACACAGCGCTTCTCGAGGATCGGCAGGATCTGCGTCTCGAAGCTGACGGTTTCCTTGGCGGCCTTCTCCGTGGGCTTGTCCTTGTCCTGCGCGCAGAGCGGCAGGGCGAGCGAGAGAAGGGTGATGCAGGGGAGGAGCGGGAAGCGATGCATGTTCAAACGGTTTTGGGGCAGGACGAACGGGGAATGGAAGTGTGGGGACGAGCCGCTGCGCTCAGGACGCCAGGATCTCGGTCAGCGGCAGGCCCTTGTCGGCGACCTTGAACGGCCGGCCTGACGGCGACGTGATGACGTGGTCGTGCGGGATGCCGACCGCGTGTGCGATCGTCGCATTGAGATCCTGGATCGACGTCGGCTCGGTGGTGACATCGCGGCCCTCGGCGTCGGTCGCGCCGAAGCGCTGGCCGCCGCGCACACCGCCGCCGGCCAGCAGTGCCGTGAACGCCTTCGGGTAGTGGTTGCGGCCGTTGTCCTGGTCGATGTCGGGCGTGCGGCCGAACTCGCTGGTCAGCACGACCATCGTCTGTTCGAGCAGGCCGCGCGCGTCGAGGTCGGCGAGCAGCGCCGACAGGCCCTGGTCGATCGGCGGCGTCAGGTCGCCGAGCCGGTCGAAGTTGTCCGCGTGCGTGTCCCAGCCGTCGGCGACGACCTCGACGTAGCGCACGCCGTGCTCGACGAGGCGGCGCGCGAGCAGGCAACCGGCGCCGAACGGCGTGCTGCCGTAGGCCTGGTGCATCGCTGCCGACTCGAGGTCGAGGTCGAAGGCGACGAGGTCACTGCTGCGCATCAGCTTGACTGCTTCAC
>CAMAUH010000520.1 GCA_945861365.1 Candidatus Kuenenia stuttgartensis | reverse complement strand
TCGCGCAGCATGCCGAGCGCCAGCAGGTAGCCGCCGCGCTGGTCGCGGTTGTGGTCGTCGTTGGCGGCGCGCAGGATCGCCGCGACATCGTCGTCGTCGTCGCGGTCATGGCCCCACAGGCCCAGCGCCAGCGCGGCAAGCGCGCGCAGGTGCTTGCTGCCGTGCGTCAGTTCGCCGAGCAGGAACGCGTGCGCCGCGGTGCCGCCGTGGTCGCCGATCGCCAGCAGCAGCGCGCCGCGGGTGTCGCTCTCGCGCTCGAGTTCGTAGGCGGTCAGCAGGGCCGGCAACGCCAGCGGTGCACGGCTGCGGCCGAGTGCCGCCGCGCAGGCGCGGCGCACGTCGGGCGAGCTGTCGCCGAGGCGGGCCGTCAGCGCGGCGATGTCCTCGGCGCCGTGGCTGCCGACCAGCGCATTGGCCGCGAGCGCCCGGCGCCAGGCCGGGGCCTCGCTGCGCAGCAGGTCGCGCGCGGCAGTGCGGCCAGCACCCGCCCCACCGCCGGCGATCACCAGGGCCGCGGCCGCGACCACGTCCGGGCGTTCGTCGCGCAGGCACGCGACCAGCGTCGGCTCGAACATGCGGCGGAACGGGCCGTCGGGCACCAGCGCCAGCGCGGTCAGCGCGACGCCGATGTCGCCGTCGGCTGCGGCGCCGTGCGGGCTGGCGCGTTCGGCGAGCCGGTAGAGGTGGCCCGGCGCGTCGGTGCAGCCCATCGTCAGCACCGCGGCCAGTTGCACGTCGCGCTGCGCATCGTCGAGCAGCTTCGGCAGCAGGTCGGTCGGTCCGGCCATGCGGCCCAGCGCCTGCGTCGCGGCGCTGCGCAGCTGGCCGTTCTGGTCGGTGGCGAGCGCCTGCAGCAGCCGTTCGGCGGCGCCGCGGTCGATGCCGACCACCGCGGCCGTGCGGGTCTGCGCCTGCGCGCGCGGCTCGGGCACCTGGTAGGCGCCGCGGTTCCATTCCCACCACTGCGCCCATTGCGGCGCCTGCAGCGCACCCAACGCGATGCCGCCAGCCGGCCTGCTGGCGACCACCGGGGCGCTGAGGTCGGCCGTCTCCGGCGCACTGCCCTGCGATGGCGTGTAGGGGGTGGTCGGGTGCGGCGCCGCCTGGCGCGGCACGTCGCCAGGACCGCCGCGGGTGTTGCCCGGCAGCGACCGTTCGTGCGCCGGTCGTGGCGGCGGGATGTTGGTGGGCGGCGCTTCGCCACCGCCCCAGCCGGGGCCCTGGATGCGCGCGGCTTCGACCGCGCTGAGCCCGTTGGTCGCCAGCCACTGCTGCAGTTGCGGGTTGCTCGCCAGTTCGGCGACCCAGGCGAGGTTCGCCCGCGCGGCGATCGCGTCGGTCAGCGCGCCCTGGCCCGTGCGGTCGAGCAGGAACGCGACCGCGCAGCGGCGGCCGTCCGCATCGACGAACTGCGCCACGCGCGCGTCGGGCGCCAGGTGGTTGCGGCCGAAGTCGCCGCGCAGCCGGTACTCGCGCAGCAGGTCGATCGCCGCAGCGCGGCGCGCCGCAACCTGCGGGTCGGCGGGGGCGGGGGCCGCGCGCAGTTCCGCTTCGACGGCCGCGTAGTGGCTGGCCAGGTCGGTGCGGAACACCGCGGCGCCCTGCTGGGCGAACAGCGGCGGGACGGCGGCGAGGAACAGCAGGCTCGACAGGACGGTTCGCATCGGGATCACCTCGTTTGGAGGTGCGTCCTCAGGCAATGCCCGTGCCCGGCTGCGTTGGCGGTGCGGATGGGGGCTGCGGGGCGCCGTTCGTTCCGCAACGGGAACGACAAGCGCGTGCCGCCCGAGCGATCACCAGGTGAGGCGCGCGTCGCCGTCGGCCAGCTTGCCCGCCGGCCGCACGCCGGTGCCCTTCGTCTTCGTCAGCGCGTCACCGAGGTCGGTGCGCGCCGTGGCGGCGAGGCGCTGCAGCCGTTCGACGACTTCGGGGTGCTCCGCCGCGACGTCCTTCGTCTCGCCGACGTCGGCGCGCAGGTCGTACAGACTCAGGCCGATCTGTTGGTTGGTGTATGGCGCGGGCGCGCCATCGCGGCCGCCGGGCTTGCCAGCGAGGGATTGGTAGCCGTGCGGGAAGTGCAGCTTCCAGCGCGCGTCGCGCACCGCCTGCAGCTGGCCGCCGGCGTAGTAACAGCAGAACAGTTCGTGCGGCGACGCGGCGCCCGGTTCGCCGAACAACAGCGGCGTGATGTCGTGCCCGTCGATGCGGCGCTGCGGCAGCTCGGCACCGATCAGCCGCGCGACGGTGGGCAGGATGTCGATCGTCGCGGCGAACTCGTGGCACGAAGCGCCGGCCGGCACGTGTCCGGGCCAGCGCGCGATCGTGGGTTCGCGGATGCCGCCTTCGAACATGGTGCCCTTGCCTTCGCGCAGCGGCCCGGCGCTGCCGGCATGTTCGCCGTAGCTGAGCCACGGGCCGTTGTCGCTGGTGAACAGCACCAGCGTGTCGTCGTCGACGCCGCAGCGCTGCAGCGCCGCGAGGATCTCGCCGACCGACCAGTCGATCTCCATGACGACGTCGCCATGGGCGCCCTTGCCGCTCTTGCCGGCGAACCGTTCCGACGCGAACAGCGGCACGTGCACCATCGAGTGCGGCACATAGAGGAAGAACGGCTGCTCGCGATGGCGTTCGATGAACGACACGGCGTGTTCGGTGTATTGCTTCGTCAATTGCGCCTGGTCGGCGGCGGTCACCTCGGTGTCGACGACGCGGTTGTTCTGGAGCAACGGCAGCGACGGATAGCCCTGTTTGCGTTTGGCGGCGTCGGCCGGCAGGTTCGCGTGGGCCGGATGCAGCGGCCACATGTCATTGCTGTAGGGCAGGCCGAAGTACTCGTCGAAGCCGTGCTGCAGTGGCAGGAACTTCGGGTGGTGGCCGAGATGCCATTTGCCGAAGCACGCGGTCGCATAGCCCTTCGTCTGGCACAACTCGGCGATCGTCGTCTCGTCGGGATGGATGCCGATCTGCGCATCGGGGCCGAGCGCACCGGCGATGCCGACACGATGGTGGTAGCAACCGGTCAGTAGCGCAATGCGCGATGCGGAACAAACGGCGCTGCTGACGCTGAAG
>CAMAUH010000519.1 GCA_945861365.1 Candidatus Kuenenia stuttgartensis | reverse complement strand
CGGCGGTCGAACATCGAACCCTTGCGGCGATCCGGCAGCTTGCCGCGCTGCGACTGCTGCTCGTCGACCTCGCGCTGGTGCCGCCGCTGCTGCAGGAACGCCTCGACGTCGGTGCGCAGCTGCGCCGGATCCTGGAACCGCAGCTCCGGATCCTTGGCCATCATCTTCTCGAGGAAGTAGTGCAGCTGCGGCGACAGGTTCAGCGAGCGGATGTGTTCGCCGGACAGCGACTCGAGCACCTGCTTGGCCAGGATCTCCTCGCTGGTGCGGCCTTCGAACGGCAGCGAACCGGTCGCCAGGTGGTACAGCGTCGCCCCGAGCGAGTAGATGTCGGCGCGCACGTCGAGCTTGCCGCTGCCGCGCGCCTGTTCGGGCGCGATGTAGTGCACGGTGCCGGCGGTGGTCTCGCCGCCCACCGCCGCATCGCCGGCGACCGCGAAGCCGAGATCGATCAGCACCGCCCCGCGCTCCTCCGACCACAGCACGTTGCCGGGCTTGACGTCGCGGTGCACGAGGCCGCGTGCATGCAGCGCGCCCAGCGCGTCGGCGACCTCGACGACGATCTGCAGCGCCGACTCCTCGTCGAGCCGGCCCTCGTCGGCGAGCACGTCCTGCAGCACGCGGCCGGGCAGCTTCTCCATCGCGAAGAAGATCGCGTCGCCCTCCTTGGCGACGCGGTAGCCCTTCACCAGGTGCGGGTGCGACAGCTCCATCAGCAGCCGCGCCTCCTGCACGAACCGTTCGGTCTGCAGCGGGTCCTTCGCCAGCTCGGGCCGCAGCACCTTCAGCGCGACCTCGCGCTTGTCGGTCTTGTCCACGGCCGCGAACACGCGCCCGACGCCGCCTTCGCCGACCAGCGCGCCGACCTCGTAGCGGGTCAGCACCGGCCGCGTGCCGCCTTCGGTGCGCTGCCACGCCTCCCACTGCGCCTGCGAACAGTGCCCGTGCTGCACCAGGACCCGGCCCGGCGCCCCGGACTGCAGCGCCTCGCGAGCGACCGCCGGCGGCACGAGACCACGATGCACCAGCATCGCCAGCAACTTCATCGGGTCGGTCACGATCGTTCCATCGACAGCATCCTGCGGAACTTCGCGGATTCGCGATGACAACGTCAAGTCGCCATGCCGAAGCGCCCGAAAAGGTGCGGGTCCAGACAAGGTCCGAGGAGCAACGACTTGAAGCATCCAGGGGCTGCGTTCGTCATCAAGTACTTCGACTTGATCGACGAGTTCATCAAAGTGCGCTGCTGCTCCGACGAGCTGCTGCAGGAACTGCACACCGCACCGATCACCAACAAGTCGAACTACCGGCAGCGGGTGGTTCGATCGTGCGTGCCGGCGTTCGAAAGCGAGGTGCTGACCGCCGTGCGCAAGCTCGACGAGGGCTACGACCTCGAGATCGTCGAGGAGCTGCTCTACCAGATCTGCATCGACGTGAATCCGTCGCTGGAGATCCACCAGGTGAGCATCCCGCAGAACGGCGCCGCGAAGACGGGCCCGGAGGCGGATGACCCGTTCCTGCCGCGCCCGGGCAACGAAGCGGCGCGCCAGACGCTGTTCAAGCGGGTCAGCAACCTCGAGCGCAACCTGCGCCAGCAGATCATCGGCCAGGACGGCGCCATCACGGGGCTGGTGCGCGCGGTCAAGAAGGCCGCGGTCGGCCTGAAGCGACCCACCAACCCGGTCGGCACGTTCCTGCTGGTCGGCCGCACCGGCACCGGCAAGACCGAGCTGGCCAAGGCCCTGGCGCGCAACCTGTTCGACGACCCTTCGGCGATGATCCGCGTCGACTGCAGCGAGTACGCGCTGCCGCACGAGTACGCGAAGCTGATCGGCTCGCCGCCCGGCTACATCGGCCACAACGAAGGCGGCTTCCTGACCGAGGCGATCAAGAAGAAGCCGAACAGCGTGGTGCTCTTCGACGAGATCGAGAAGGCCCACTACAAGGTCCACAACCTGCTGCTGCAGCTGCTCGACGAGGGCATCATCACGGACAGCAAGGGCCAGACGGTGCAGTTCCACCAGGCGCTGATCCTGATGACCAGCAACCTGGGCATCGAGAAGATCGACGCGGTGCGCACGCGCATGGGCTTCTCGGCGGCGCACCGCCGCCAGAGCCTGAACGACATCGACGTGCGGGAGGTGACGTTCGAGGCGCTGCGCGAGAGCTTCCGCCCCGAGTTCGTCAACCGCATCGACGAGGTGATCCTGTTCAACGCGCTCGACGAGAAGGTCTGCCAACGCATCGCCGGCAACATGCTGCGCGAGGTCGCCGACCTGCTGAAGAAGCGCTCCATCACCACGACGTTCTCGCCCGGCGTGCGCGTGCTGCTGGCGAAGCAGGGCTTCTCCGAGGAGTTCGGCGCGCGGGAACTGCGCCGCCTGATCAAGCGCCGCATCGAGGACCCGTTGACCGAGCTGATCCTCGACCACGACCTCGGCCCGGGTGCCTCGGTCACCGTGCGCGTACGCAACGGCGAGTACGCGTTCGCCTGCCGCGAGACCGCAGCGGCCGCCCAGCCGGCCTGATCCGCGGCCGCCGCGCCGGCGCCGTGGACGCACCGCGCCGCGCCCCCTACCGTGCGGCAGCGGGCGAGGCCCGCGCCCCCCAATGCTGCTGTTCGTCATCGCGGTCACGCTGTCGCTGCTGTTCTCGTTCGTCTGCTCGCTGTCGGAGGCGACGCTGCTGAGCGTCAGCCACGCCCGCATCGAGTCGCTGGCCCAGGCCGGCAGCCGCGCCGGCGTGCTGCTGCGGCGCTTCCGGCGCGAACCCGACCGCGCGATCGCCGCGATCCTGGTTCTCAACACGGTCGCCAACTCCGGCGGTGCCGCGATCGCCACGGCCCAGTTCGAGCACGCGTTCCCCGGCGTCGAGCCGTACTGGTTCGCGGCGGCCTTCGTCGTCACGGTGCTGACGATGACAGAGATCGTGCCGAAGACGATCGGCGTCGTGCACGCCAACACGGTGGCGATTCCGGTCGCGCACGTGATCCAGGTGATGACCGTCGCGCTGACGCCGGTGGTCTTCCTGACGCGCCTGGTCTCGCGCCTGTTCGCGCGCCCGGGCAAGAA
>CAMAUH010000518.1 GCA_945861365.1 Candidatus Kuenenia stuttgartensis | reverse complement strand
GGCCCGCGTCGCGCGCCGCCTGCAGGAACCCGACCTCGCGCGCTTCGGTCGAGGCCGAGCCGACCAGGTAGCGCAGCAGCACGACCTTGCCCTTGCCGCCGAGCAGCCGCACCAGGTGTTCGCCAGCCATCTGGCCGCCCTTCTGGTTGTCGGTGGCGACGAAGGTCGCGAAGTCGGTGCCCGGGGTGCCGTCGAGGTCGCTGTCGAAGATGACGACCGGGATCTTGCGACGCTTCGCTTCCGCGACGGCCGGAGCCAGCGCGGTGTGGTCGAGTGGCGCCAAGGCGAGGCCGGCGATGCCTTCGCCGAGCAGTTGCTGCACCAGCTGGATCTGCTGCGCGCGGTCGTTCTCCTGCAGCGGCGCCTTCCACACGACCTCGAGGCCGGCGCGTTCCCCGCCCGCCTTGGCGCCAGCGCCCACGGCTTGCCAGAACACGTGCGTCGCGCCCTTGGGGATCACCGCGATGCGCGGCCGGCTCGACTGCCCGGTCGGTGTGTTGCCGCAAGCGGCGAACAGGAACGGGACGAGGGCGAGCAGCGTTCGCAGCATGGGAGGCGGACGATGCTAGCTGCGTACAGCGCAGCGCTCCAGCGACCGCGCGATGCGGACGCTGGAGCGCTTGCATCCGGCACCGCGGTCGGTGCCGACGCGATCAGAACGGCGAGATGTAGGACTTCACGCCGTTGCTGGTGGTCATGCCGAAGGCGTTCTGGCCGTTCGGCAGGCTGTTGGGCGTCAGCAGCGACACCGACTGCGAGTAGATGATCGTGCCGGCCGGCAAGCCGGGCGGCAGCGTCAGGGTGACCGCGTTGCTCGGCGAGATGCCGACCATGGTCTGCGTGAAGTCGAGCGTGCCGACATAGGCGCTGCAGCCCGGGGCGCCGATGAAGGACAGGTCCAGGCCGCTCGGCACCTGGTTGACGCTGAGCACGTTCATGCCGATGTAGACACCGGCGCCGGGCGCGAACTCGGGCATGTCGGTCGTGCTGTAGGTCACGACGGTGCCGGAGCCGGGGCCCGAGATCGGCGCGGGCGAGGCGTTGAGGGCCAGCGGCGGCACGTTGAGCGCCGAGGTCACGAACGGCGCTGCCGTGGCGAGGTTGAGGTTGCCGCCGTCGATGGACGCGCCGATCGGGCCCCAGCCGATCAGGTGGGCGCTGCCGTAGATGCTGGTCGTGTTGCCGTCGACGGTGACCCAGACGATCGTCACGGTGCCGGTCGACAGGTTCATCTGGAACTGCAGCGTGCTCGGGTTGACGACGCCGCCGGGGTAGCTCTCGACGTTGACGAACGTCACGCAGGCGATCAGTGAGCCGCTGACGGCCACTTCCTCGTAGAGGATCTGGCCACCTTCGCTGACGTTGTAGTCGTGCCACGCGAAGAAGCCGGTGGCCGGGGCGTTCAGGAAGCCGTCGACGTCAGGCGTGTAGCTGATCGGGCTGATCGCGTTGTTCGACGCGTGCGAGATCATGCCGTTGGCGTGCACGAACAGCGGCGACACGGCGCCCGATGGCGTCGGCAGCGGCGCGGAAGGCGTCACGGTCGTCTCGCTGTCGTCCGACATCGCCAGCAGCGTCGCGCTGCCGCTCGGCGGGATGTAGGTGCCGCCACCCCATTGCATGAGGTAGTTCGGGCCGACCGGCGTCATCACCATCGACTGGCCGTTGAGGGTCGCGGGCGCGGTGCTCGAGTCCGGCAGGAACTGGTAGAAGCTGTCGCTGATCGCGTAGCAGCCGCTGCCGTAGTTCTCGTGGTAGGCCTGCTGGAAGTTGCATGAGCTCGCCACCTCGGTGTAGCCGGCGGCGCCATTGCGGACGAAGGTCAGCAAGGTGCCGTTGAGGTCGAACACGCCGGTCGGCTGCAGCTCGTAGATCAGGTCGGTGGCGCTGACGTTCGGGCCGACGGACAGGTCGACACCTGGCACCGTGGCGATGCCATTGCCGCCCGAGATGCCGGTGTAGGGGTCCAGCGTGGTGGCGGCCTGGTTGCTGTAGCTGAACAGCACGTTGCCGTTGCTGAACAGTTGCGCCTGCACCGTGAAGATCGGCGACGGCACGTTCCATTCCGTGGTGTTGGCCCACGTCACGACGA
The DNA here is from genome assembly GCA_945861365.1 of Candidatus Kuenenia stuttgartensis. Lineage (GTDB taxonomy): Bacteria > Planctomycetota > UBA1135 > UBA1135 > UBA2386 > UBA2386. The sequence goes on along the minus strand of CAMAUH010000518.1, from coordinate 981 downwards.
ACACGCCCGGGGTCGAGTTGTCGTAGTAGACGCCGCCGGTCGAGGTGGTATCGAGGTCGATCCACATCGGCGCGATGCGCGGGCATTCCCCTGCAGCGCCTTGGAACTGGGTCTGGCTCGGATAGCCCGAGTTGGTGGTGCCGACCGGCGCTGCGCCCGTCGACAGGAAGATCACGCCGTTGCTCGAGATCTGCGCGTGCGTGAAGGCGGCCGACGTCCCGTTGATCGGGAACGAGATGTTCATCGGCACGGTGGTGAACAGCAGGTCGTCACCGGCGCCGGCGAGCGTGCCGAAGTTGGTGGCGTAGCACTGCGCACTCGCGAAGCTGGCGAGCAGGGAAGCCGCGGCGAACGCGGCCAGGGAGCGAGACATGGTGGTCCTTTTGTGGGAGGCGCCGGATGGCGCGGGGAAACGTCCGAGTCGGACTCGGGCGAGGGGGCTGCCTTCTGACGAGCGCCGGCGCCGGGAGGTTCCGCCCTGGCGAGAATGTTGTGCGTGGGGCGGATCGCCAGGGTCGTGCAGGGGCATGGCGTGATCCCGGCCGGTGGCATGGGCATCGGGTTGCGGCCTTGCGAGGGAGCCGGCCGTCGCCACAATCGCCCGACCTTGCGCCTCGACGCCCACCAGCACTTCTGGACCTACTCCGCGCAAGAATTCGGGTGGATCGATGCGCGCATGCAGTCCATCGCGCGCGACTTCCTGCCGCCCGACCTGGCGCCGGTGCTCGCCGCCGCCGGGCTCGATGGCTGCATCGCGGTGCAGGCGCGCTGCTCGTTGGCCGAGAACGAGTTCCTGCTCGGCCTCGCGCAGCAGCACGCCATCGTGCGCGGCGTGGTCGGCTGGGCGGACCTCTGCGCGCCGGATGCCACGGCGGTCGTCGAGCGCCTGGCGCAGCGGCCGCGCTTGTGCGGGCTGCGCCACATCGTGCAGGCCGAGCCTGACGACTTCCTGCTGCGCGCGGACTTCCGCCGCGGGGTGCG
>CAMAUH010000517.1 GCA_945861365.1 Candidatus Kuenenia stuttgartensis | reverse complement strand
GAACCAGTCGGGCGACGTGCTCGCCACCAACGGCGCGGTAGTCGCCTACAGTGGCACGACGCAGGTCCCGACCTTCGGCGTCGCGTTCTCCAACGCGATCACGACCACGTCGCTGGCGATGCAGGTCGCTGCGAACACGCTCGGCAAGGACAGCAACCGCTGGGTCGTCGTGCAGTGATGCACCGGGCCTGAGCCGCGCGGTGTGACCGCGCCACTCGAGCCACGACACCGCCCGCGCCCGGCAGCGATGCCCGGCGCGGGCGGTGTTGTTTTCGGGACGCGATCCTGCCGATAGCAGCGCCATGTCGGTGGAACTGCAGCAACCGGGACTCGCTCCTGCCGTCGATGCGCTCGCATCGTTGATGTCCGTCGGCGAACTGCCGATGCGGCGTGACCTGCCCATGCCAGCGGCTTTGCGCACGGCCGCCGCGGCACCGGGCGGTGCCGAGCCGGTGCTGGTGCCGCAGCCGCCGCCGACCGCGCGGCGCGTGCGCCGCGTGTCGATCGTGATCCCGGCCCGCAACGAGGAGCTCAACCTGCCGGCGCTGCTGGCCGAGGTCGACGCGGTGCTGGCGCGCGCGGCGCTGCCGTTCGCCGAGGTCGTCGTCGTCGACGATGGTTCGACCGACAGCACGCCCGAGCTCGCGCGCGCGCATGGCGCCCGCGTCGTGCAGCACGCCGAGAGCCTCGGCAACGGCGCGGCGGTGAAGCGCGGCATCCGCGAGGCCAAGGGTGACTGGATCCTGCTGCTCGACGGCGATGGCCAGCATCCGCCGCACGAGCTGCTGCCGATGCTGGCGATGGCCGAACGCCACGACATGGTCGTCGGCTCGCGCGGCGGCCGCGGCGGCAGCCTGCACCGCAACTTCGCCAACCAGGTCTGCAACCGCCTCGCCAGCTACGTGTCGGGCCGCAAGATCCCCGACCTGACCAGCGGCTTCCGGCTGCTGCGCGCCGACGTCGCCAAGGACCTCGTCTGGCTGCTGCCGAACACGTTCAGCTATCCGACGACGATCACCATGTCGATGCTGCGCGGCGGCTGGTCGGTGGGCTTTCACCCGTTCCAGGTGCGGCAGCGCAAGGGCAAGAGCCACGTCAAGCTGTTCGCCGACGGCAGCCGCTTCTTCCTGATCATCCTGCGCATCGCGACGATGTTCGCGCCGCTGCGCGTGTTCATGCCGGTGTCGCTGGCGACGGGCGCGCTCGGCGTCGCGTGGTACCTGCACACCTGGTGGAACGAGGGGCGCTTCACCAACATGGCGCTGCTGCTGCTGTCGCAGGCGACGCTGCTGTTCGCGCTCGGCCTGATCGCCGAGCAGATCGCGGCGCTGCGCTTCCAGAACATGTCGCGCGACACGGGCAAGTCGTGACCGGCAGCGTGCTGTTCGCGGGCGCCTACGACGAGGGCCCGGGCTATCCGCGCACGACGTCGCTGCGGCAGGGCCTGCAGGCTGCGGGCATCCCGGTGCGCGAGTGCCGCGCCGCGGGGCTCGGCATCGACAAGAAGCGCGCGCTGCGACAGCCGTGGCGCTGGCCTGGGCTGTGGCTTGCGCAGCGACAGCAGCGGGTCTGGTTGGCGCAGCAGGTCGGCGCGGCGGTCGCGGCCGAGCGACCGCAGTGCGTCGTGGTGCCGTATCCGGGCCATCTGTGCGTGCGCACCGTGCGCGAAGCGGTGCCGGCGGACGTGCCGGTGGTGCTCGACCTGTTCCTGTCCGCGTACGACACCGTCGTCGAGGATCGCCAGCTCGCGCGCCCAGGTTCGCTGGCCGCCCACTGGCTGCAGCGGCTGGATACGCGCGCGTGTGCGGCCTCCAACCTGGTGCTGCTCGACACGCCGGCGAACGCCGCCTACGTCGCCGCGCTGACCGGCCTGCCGGGGGAACGCTTCACGTGGTTGCCGGTGCACGATCCCGCCGCTCCGGCGCTGGCGTCGCCGTACCCGGTCGCGATCGGCGGGCGCCTGCAGGTGCTGTTCTTCGGTACCGGCGTGCCGCTGCACGGCCTGCGTACGCTGCTCGCTGCGGCGGCGCAGGTGCCGGCGGTCGACCTGACGTTGGTCGGTGGCACGGCCGCCGACCGCGAGCTGGCGCGGGGCGTGCTCGGTGGGCGCTTGCGCCTCGAGCCGACGTTCGTCGAGCGGGCGCGCCTGCAGGAACTGCTCGCGCAGAGCCAGCTGGTCGCCGGCGTGTTCGGCAGCAGTGGCAAGGCGCAGCGCGTCGTGCCGTTCAAGCTCGTGCATGCGCTGGCGGCCGGGCGGCCCGTGTTGACCGCCGCGACGCCGGCCGTGCAGGGCTGGCTCGCCGGCTGCGGGGCGCTGTTCGATGTGCCGGCCGGGGACGTGCCGGCTCTCGCCTCGGCCTTGCGTGAACTGGCGGCGGCGCCGGCGGTGCTGGCCGCTGCAGCAGCTGCGGCGCGGCCGACCTACGAACGGCACTTCGGCACGGCGGCGTTGGCGCGCCGCTGGCAGCAGCTGCTGGCACGGCTGGCCGCCAAGCCCGCGGAGGCCGCGGCATGAACGGCGTGCGCGCGCAGCTGCCGCGATGGTGGCGCTGGCTGGCCGGTGCCGTGCTGCTGCTGGCGATCCTTGCGTACGGGTTCGCGCTGGCCGGCGAGTACGTCTTCGACGACATCCACTCGATCGCCCGCAACCCGGCCGTGCACGACCTCGGCAACGCGCTGCGGTTCTTCGGCGATCCGTCGCTGTTCAGCGGCGAGTCGGCGCGCATGTACCGGCCGGTGCTGCTGCTCAGCTTCGCCTTGAACCTCGCCGGTGGCGGCGAAGCGATGGCGCTGAAGCTCGGCAACGTGCTGCTGCACGCGGCGGTCGCCCTGCTGGCGGCGCGCTGGTGCTGGCTGCTGTCGCGGCGGCTGCGCGCCGCAGCGATCGTCGGTGCGGTGTTCGCCGTCCATCCGCTGGCGTCCGAAGCGGTCAACCTGGTGTCGGCGCGCAGTGAGCTGCTGCTGGTGCTCGGCCTGCTGCTCGGCCTGCACGGGCACCTCGCGTGGTTGCGGCGCGGCCCGGCCGTGCGTTCGCTCGCGGGCGTCGCGCTCGGGGCCGTGGTCGCGTGCGGCAGCAAGGAGACCGGCGT
>CAMAUH010000516.1 GCA_945861365.1 Candidatus Kuenenia stuttgartensis | reverse complement strand
TGTTCGTCAACAGCCCGAAGGGCGGCCTGATGTGGGACAGCTTCAAGCTGAAGCTGCCGGTGTTCGGCGACCTGATGAAGAAGCAGGCGATGGCCCGCTTCACCATCACGCTGGCGACGCTGCTGCGTTCGGGCGTGCCGGCTTTGCAGGCGCTGCAGGTGACCAAGGCGGTGCTCGACAACAAGGTGCTGCAGAACGCGCTGCAGACCGTGCACGACCGCGTCATCGAGGGCACCGACCTGGCGACGCCGATGAAGATGGCGGGCGTGTTCCCGCCGACGGTCTGCTACATGGTCGGCGTCGGCGAACAGGCCGGCAACCTCGAGGAGATGCTCGAGCGCGTCGCCGGCACCTACGACGAGGAAGTCGACCTGGCGACGCAGAAGCTGACCAGCGTGCTGGAGCCGCTGATCATCGTGCTGCTGGCGTGCGTCGTCGCCGGCATCGTCGTCGCGATCGTGATGCCGCTGCTGCAGCTGCAGCGCGCCTGAGCGACCGCTCGCCGAAGCCCCTTGCGAGGCCTCGGCAGCCAACCGCCGATCACTGCAGGAACAGGATCTCGCGGTACTTCGGCAGCGGCCACTCGGCGTCGTCGACCATCGTCTCCAGGCCGTCGGCGAGCTCGCGCAGCTTCACCATCGCCGGCACGACCTTGTCGCGGTAGGTCTTCGCGTGCTCACCCACCGAGCCGCTGTGGTGCTCGGCGTGGTCGAACTGCGCGTTCAGGTCGTCGATCGCCAGCACGAACGCTTCGATGCGCGCACTGAAGTCGCGCAACCGCTTCTCCTGCACCTTGACGTCGATGCCCGCTGCCTTGGCGGCGCCGACGCTCTGCGCGACGGTCAGCTGCGAACGCTGGGCTGCCGGCAGGATCATCGTGCGGCCGATCGACAGAGCACTCTGGCCTTCGATCGCGATCGCCTTGCAGTAGGCCTCGAACATGATGCTCATGCGCGATTCGACTTCCTTGCTCGACAGCACCGCGAAGCGCTCGAACAGCTCGAGGTTCTTCTTGGCTGCGAAGTTGGCGATCGCGTCGACCGCGTTGCGGAAGTTCGGCAGACCACGCTTGGCGGCTTCGGCGTGCCACTCGGCCGAGTAACCGTTGCCGTTGAACAGGATGCGCTGGTGCTTCTTGAACAGCTCGACGACGACGTCGTTGACCGCCGCTTCGAGGCCCTTGCCGCCCTTCGTGCGCTCGATCTCCGACGCGATGTAGGAGAGCGAGTCGGCGACGATCGTGTTCAGCACCGAGTTCGGCTTGCCGCAGGCCTGGCTGCTGCCGACGGCGCGGAACTCGAACTTGTTGCCGGTGAACGCGAACGGCGACGTGCGGTTGCGGTCGGTGGCGTCGCGCGGCAACGGCGGCAGCACCGAGACCCCGAGGCGCATCGTGTCGCGCTTCTTGTCGCTGCCGGCGCGCGTGCCGGCGATCAGCGCATCGACGACGTCGGTCAGCTGCTCACCGAGGTAGATCGACAGGATCGCCGGCGGGGCTTCGTTGGCGCCGAGGCGATGGTCGTTGCCGGCGTGCGCGATCGTCGTGCGCAGCAGGTCGGCGTGCGTGTCGACGGCGCGCATCACCGCCGCCAGCATCACCATGAAGCGCATGTTCTGCTCCGGGCTCTTGCCGGGCTCGAGCAGGTTGTCGCCGCTGTCGGTCGCCATCGACCAGTTGTTGTGCTTGCCGGAGCCGTTGATGCCCGCGTACGGCTTCTCGTGCAGCAGGCACTGGAAGCCGTGCTTCTGTGCGACCTGCTTCAGCACTTCCATGCAGAGCATGTTGTGGTCCACGGCGACCGTGGTGCGCTCGAAGATCGGCGCCAGTTCGTACTGGCTCGGCGCGACCTCGTTGTGGCGCGTCTTCACCGGCACGCCGAGCTTCCACAGCTCGAGTTCGACCTCCTGCATGAACGCCAGCACGCGCGGCGCGATCGAACCGAAGTAGTGGTCCTCGAGTTCCTGGCCCTTCGGCGGCTTCGCACCGAACAGCGTGCGGCCGGTCGCGATCAGGTCCGGGCGCAGGAAGTACAGGTCGCGGTCGACCAGGAAGTACTCCTGCTCGCAACCGAGCGTGGGATAGACGTAGTGCACCTTGTCGTCGCCGAGCAGGCGCAGCAGGCGCACCGCCTCGCGATTGAGCGCCTCGGTGCTGCGCAGCAGCGGCGTCTTCTCGTCGAGCGCTTCGCCGGTCCAGCTGCAGAACGCGGTCGGGATGCACAACGTCGAGCCGTTGGTGGTCTCGCGCAGGAACGCCGGCGAGGTCGGGTCCCACGCCGTGTAGCCGCGCGCCTCGAACGTCGCGCGCAGGCCGCCGCTCGGGAACGAACTCGCATCCGGCTCGCCCTTGATCAGCGCCTTGCCACTGAACTCCATGATCAGCTTGCCGCCCTCGAGCGAAGCGAAGCTGTCGTGCTTCTCCGCGGTCGAGCCGGTCATCGGCTGGAACCAGTGCGTGAAGTGCGTCGCGCCACGTTCGACGGCCCATTCCTTCATCGCGTTGGCGACCTGGTCGGCGAGCGCGCCATCGAGCGCCTGGCTGTGCTCCATGCAGGAACGCAGCGCCTTGTAGGCGCTCTCCGACAGCCGGGTGCGCATCTGCTCGAGACCGAACACGTTGGCGCCGAACAGCTGCGGCACGTTGGTGATCTTGGTGTCGACGGCGACCGGGGACTTGCGGGCGATGAGCTGGATGGCGGCTGTGCGGGCAGCGGCGGACAAGGGAACCTCCGAGGGTGAACGTTCGAACGGAAAAGTCCGGGCCACACTATCGAAGCCCCCCGGCGAAAGCACGATGCCATGCGCGTTGCCAGCCGAGGTCCGCCGCGTAGCCTGGGCCCGCGTGTCCGCTCGCCGTCACCACCTGCTCGCGCTCCCGCTGCTGGCCTGCGCCTGCGCGGCGCCCCCGCCAGCCATCGTCACCGGAACCCTGACCGCGCGGGCGATGCCCTCGACGGCGACCGGCATCGAGGCCGTGCCGACCTGCGTGCGCGCGCGCCTGCTGGCCGTGGCGCAGGCGCCGAACGGCGACTCGCCGGAACGCGCCGCGAGCGCCATCGCCAGCGACCGCGGCGCGCCGTTCCGCGCCACTT
>CAMAUH010000515.1 GCA_945861365.1 Candidatus Kuenenia stuttgartensis | reverse complement strand
GCCGACGTTGCGCTCGAGCTCGGCAGGGTGCTTCAGCAGCCAGTTGAGGTCTTCGGTGATGCGCGACCGCGCGGTGGTCGGGTCGCCCTGCAGCAGGGCATGCGCAGCCTGCATGCGCGTCACTTCGTGCTGCAAGCGCCGCACCTCCTCGTCGTCGCGATCGCGCAGGTCCTGCAGCAGGGTGCGCAGTTCGGCGTGTTGCCCGGCCTCGTAGAGCGCGATGGCGCGCGGCAGCAGCGTGTTGGCGATCGGTAGGCGCACGGCGGCCGTCGCGAACTGTTCGACCGCGGCTGTGGCATCACCACTGCCGAGGCAGGCCCAGCCGAGGTGGTAGTGCAGGATCGGTTGCTCCGGCAGTCGCGACAGCAGCGGTTCGAGCAGCGCGCGCGCCGCGGCGAAGTCGCCGCGGAAGTTGCTCGCGACGCCACGCGTCAGCACCGGCTGCGGATCGTGGGGACGTTCGCCGGCGGCGACCTCACCGAGCTGCAGCAATTCCTGGTCGATCGCGGCGGCCTGTTCGGGCCGCAGGGCGGCACGCGCCAGCAGGAGCGTGCGCGCGAGCCGGTGCTGCACGGTCGGCAGCACGCGATTCGGATAACCGAGCGCCTCGCGCGCCAACCGCTCGGCATTGGCGACTTCGCCGCGCAGCAGGGCGACGGAGGCCATCGCGTCCAGCACGAACGGGGCGCCACCGTCGCGCACCCGCGCATCGCGCAGCAGCGCGTGGGCCGCACCGATGCCGCCGTCGCGCAGCAGCAGCAGCGCATCGGCGACCGCCAGCGCGGTGCGCGCATCGCGGCTGGTGCCGTCGCCGATCGGCACCGGCTCGGCCGCGTCCTCGCCCAACGCCAACCGGCAGGCCCAGGCCAGGCGGTCGATCGCGGCGGGCAGGTCGCCGTCGCGGAAGTTGCCACCGGCGACCGCGCGTTCCCCGCCGGCCGCACGCAGGGTCGCCGCCAAGGTGCGGGCAGCGGGATCGATCGACAGCGTCAGCGTCGGCAGGCTCTCGCGCGAGGCATCGAGCAGTTCGAAGGTGGTGGTCTGCCGCAGCGCTTCCCGCCACCAGATGCTGGCGGCGCGCCACGGCAGCTCGTCCGGCACCGCGCGATCCAGCTCGGTCATGAAGCGCGTGCCGGCGGGCCAGGCTTCGAGGCGCGGTGGGTCGGGGCGCTCGGTGCGCGATCGCGGTTGGGGCGCCGTCGAGCAGGCGATCAGGAGCAGCAAGGCAGACGCGGCGGGAAGGCGCACGCGGACAGCATCCAGCGGGGGCGCTCTGCGCTCAACGCACCGACCCCGGAATGCCGATGGCATTGGCCACATGGCTTCCCTCCTGTTGGGCCTTCCGTTGGCGATCGCCGCCCTGCTGCCGCAGCAGGTGCCGGCACCGAAGACGCAGAAGCCGGCGCCCGCGGCGCGCCCCGCACCACCGAAGCAGTCCACGCCCGTGCGCAGCCCCGGTGGCGCGGCGACGCAGAAGCCGGCCAGCAGCAGCATCCAGGGCATCCAGTTCGATGAGAGCGGCTACCCGATCGTGCCCGACGACGTGTTGCCGCCGCCGTCACCGGCACTGCCTGCACCGGCGGGTGAGACCGCAGCACCGCGCAAGGGCCTGGATCGCGAGGACCGACCGAGCACGACGGCCGGCAGCGAACGCACCGAGCCGAAAGTGCCACCGCGGCGGGCGGGCAACGAAAGCCGCGCGGACATCGCCTCCGGCATGCAGCTCGGGTCCGCACTGTTGGACATCTACCAGTCGACGCGTTCGCCCGGTGCCTTCCGCGAACTCGGCGGCGTCGTCGTCAGCTGGCGCCTGACGACCTACGGCCTGCGCGGCGAGGTGCTCGGCACGCGCGACGTCACGCAGATCGCGGACTGTGCGTTCGCCGAACGGGATCGGCTCGACTACGCCGACGGCCGCGTCTGTGGTCGGCTCGGTGCCCAGGTCTACGTCGAGCGCCAGGGCATGCCCGCCCCGACGCTGATGGAAGCCGCGCAACAGGAGCTGGTGCTGTTCGGCACGCAGTTGCGCATGCCGTGGCTGTTCGCCGACACGCGGGCGTTCACGGTGACGGCGCGCGACGTCGACGAACGGGACGGGGAACGGTTGGCGCGCGTGGTCATCGAACGGCGACCGCCGCCGTCGCTCGACCTGCTCGGACCCGATCCGCAGCCCGTGGTGCGCGATCGCTACGAGATCTGCTTCGAACCGTCGTCGGGCCAGCCGCGCGAGTTCGTGCATCGGTTGGCAGCCAGCAAGCAGACGCGGCGCATCGTGCTCGAGGATTGGCGCGACTTCGAGGGCGTGCGCATGCCGTACCGGCGCGCCTACGTCGACGAGTCGATGCGCGTGACGACGATGCTGGAGATCAAGAGCATCGAGCGCCAGCGCGTCACCGAACGCGACTTCCGCCTGCACTGAGTCGCATCAGAACGGCGCGCCGGCGGCGATCCACGCGCGCAGCGCCGCGAGTTCGGCGGGCTTCGGCTGGGGCTTGCCGTCGGGAGGCATGTGCTTGTCCTCGGCCAACGGCAGTTCGCACTGCGTCAGCATCGGCGACTCGTCGGGCTTGCCGGGCACCAGCACCGCACCGTTCTCGCCACCCTTGCGGATGCCGGCTTCGCTGTCGAGTTCGAGCTCGCCCTTGCGCTTGCTCGGCTTGTGGCAGTTCACGCAGGTGCGCTGCAGGAACGGCCGGATGGTGTCCAGGTAGACGTTGCCGGTCGGTGCCGGTGTCGGCGTCGATGGCTGCGTCAGCGGGGCGGTCAGGAAGTCGGCGCCATGCGTCATCACGCCGCCGAGGTGGCCGGTGGGCACCATGGCGGCGAGCGCCAGCACCACGGCGATGCGCAGCGGTGCCCGCCGCGCGGCGTGCGCGCAGCAGGCCGTGACCACGCACAGCACGGCGAAGGCGATGCCGGCGATCTTGTGGTTGCCGAGCACGGCCGCGTCGCTGCGCCCTTCGCCGGCGAGCACCAGTCCCGAGGCGGCGGCGGTCACGGCACCGGCAGCACACAGCCAAGCCAACGTCAGCACCGCACCGCGCGGACAGGGGCGGCGCAGCAGCACGGCCCCGAACTCGAGCACCGCCAGGG
>CAMAUH010000514.1 GCA_945861365.1 Candidatus Kuenenia stuttgartensis | reverse complement strand
CCATGTCCTGCAGCACCGCATCCGAGGCCCCCAGGGTGCCAGGGAACGTCGGCAGCAGCGGGAAGGAGCCATCGCCGGTGCCGACCAGCACGCGGAAGTCGCCGCTCTGCAGCGACGTGACCAGGATGTCGACGATGCCATCGCCGGTCAGGTCACGCGCCAGCAGGGCAGTCGGCGACGCGCCCGCAGCGAACGAGCCGCCGAGGAAGCCCGAGCCGGTGCCGAACAGCACCGACACGGTGTTGGAGCTCGCGTTGCTGACCACCAGGTCCGAGCGACCATCGCGGTTGAAGTCGGCGGTGATGAGGTAGTTCGGCATGTCGCCGACCGGCACGGCCAGGAACTGGGCGAAGGCGCCGGTGCCATCGTTGCGCAGCACGACGATGTCCGACTGGTTGTTGCGCGACACCGCGAGGTCCAGCAGGCCGTCGCCGGTGAAGTCCGCCGCCGCGACATCGATCGGGCCACCGCCGACCTGGATCACGGTCTCGGCGCCGAACACGAACGGCGTCGGCGTGCCCGGCACCACGTGGACACCACCACCCTGGTAATCGCAGAGGGCGATGTCGACGTCGCCATCACGGTCGAAGTCACCGAGCGCGATGCCGAACGGATAGTCGCCCGAGGCGATCGTCGCCGGCGAGCCCGGCAGCACGGTGAAGGTGTAGTTGCCAGGCGTCGAGGTGTTGCGCAGCAGCTTGAGGCCCCCCGGCACACCGACGACGAGGTCCATCTTGCCGTCGACGTCGAGGTCCACCGACTCCAGCTGGTAGATGCCGCGCCCGATCGGGATCGTCGCTTCGACCGCCAACGCCTGGTTGCCCTGGCGACCGAGGATGCTGATCAGCGAGTCGCCGTTGCTGCCGGTCGCGACTTCGAAGTCGCCATCACCATCGAAGTCCGCGCCCTCGATCCACGACGCCCCCGGCAGACCGGACGCGTAGTTGCGGGCACCGGCCAGGGTGCCGTCGTCCTTCGCCAGCCACAGGTTCACGCGATTGGCCAGGCCCGACAGCGCGAACACATCCCGCTTGCCGTTGCCGTCGAAGTCGGCCGCGAACGGGCGCAACGGCAGCCCGGTCGTGTCGAGCAGGAACTGGTCGAAGGCCGGCGCGCCGCTCTGGACCTGGGAGCCCGGGATGACGCACAGCGAAGCCTTGAACGCGATGCAACCGACCAGGTCGTTGATGCCGTCCCCGGTGACATCGGCCACCGTCGACAACGACGGCTGACCAGGCAGCGGCACGTCGAACCCGGTCCAGAAGTCGCCCTTGCCGTGCCCGAACCCGGTCACGACGACGTAGCGATTCGCGGTGAACGCCGACACCACGAGGTCATTCACGCCATCGCCGCTGAAGTCGCCGATCGACACGCCACCCGGCGACCCCGGGATCTGCAGTTCGTAGCTGTCGTCGTCGTAGAAGTTGAAGATGACCAGGCGCGACAGCTGGGGGTCGGCGACGACGAGTTCGTCGCCAGCGGAACCGACCAGGTTGGCCGCGGAGAGGTTGAAGGCCGAACCGCCATTGGGCAGGTCGTACAGCTGCGTCGCAGCGAACCCGCAGTTGCCGTCGCCGACCAGCACCACGATCTGCGGGGCGCTCGGGCGGGAGATGGCGACATCGAGGCCGCCGCTGACTCCATCCAGGGGTGCGCCGCCGTTGTCGAACTCACCCACGGTCACGGCCAGAGCACCGGCGCCGACCGGTGCTGAACCCGCCAAGGTGAAGGTGCCGCTGCCGTCGTTGCGCCAGATGTCGGTCGCGTCCGCTTCACTGCGCACGATGACGATGTCGCGATCGCCATCCCCATCGAAGTCCGCACTGTCCATCCACGACGGCACGCCGTTGATCTGTTCCTGCTGGCCCACCGCGAACGAGGTGCCGTTGCCGACCAGGATGCGCAGCTCGCCGGTGAGGCTGATCACCGCCATGTCGAGCTTGCCATCACCAGTGAAGTCGGCGACCTGATAGTCCGCGTGGCTGCCGGTGCCGGTGTCGATCTCGATGCGCGTCTCGAAGCGCGGCGGCGAGCCGACGGTCAACGCGGCGACATCGCCGGAGTGCTTCGCGCATGCAGCAGCAGCGAACGGGAGCAATGCGAGGGCAAAGGGGCGGAGCGGCTTCTTCATGTTCGGGAACGCGTGAACGGCGTGGCGACACCGATCAACGACCAAGCGTAGCACGGCAATTGCTTCGGCGCGCTCAGCCGAAAGCCGGCAGCGGGATCCGTAGCACCGAGGCACGGAACGCTCATTGGCATCGCGCCGAGGCGGGCGAATCAGTTCGAGGCTGGCGCCAGATAGGTGCGGGCGCGTTGCACGTAATGGCGCGCGCGCCACCGCATGCCTTCCATCTCCTCGTCGGTGACCTGCCGCACGATCCTGCCGGGCATGCCGAGCACGACCGAGCGCGGCGGGATCACTGCGTTCTCCTTGATCAGCGCGCCGGCCCCGACCAGCGAGTACTCGCCGATGCGCGCGCCACCGAGCACGATCGAGCCCATGCCGATCAGCGCGTAGTCGCCGATCTCGACGCCGTGCAGGATCACGCCGTGGCCGATCGTGACGCCCTTGCCGATGCGCAACGGCGCGCCGATGTCGACGTGCACGCAGGTGTTGTCCTGCACGTTGGTGTCGTCGCCGATCTCGATCCAGCTGTCGTCGCCGCGGATCGTCACGCCAAACCAGATGCCGACGTCGTTGCCCAGGCGCACGTCGCCGACCACCGTCGCGTTGTCGGCGACCATCGCGGTGCCGCGGCGGCGCAGGCGGCCGACCATGTCGGGATGGACCAGGAACTCGCGCATCTCGGGATTCATCGTGGGTACAGCAGGTCGAGGGAACCGGGCCAGCAGACGGTGATCACCACCGTGGTCGTGTTGTGCAGCATGTGCGCCAGCACCGCCGGCCACAGGCTGCCGCAGCGCCACGCGAGCCAGCCGAAGAACGCGCCGAGCAGTGCCACGGGCAACGCGTACGGCAGCGTGTGCACCAACCCGAACACCGCAGCAGCGAGCGCGATCGCCGCCCGCGGCGGCATCGCGGCCAGCAGGGCTGGCTGCAGGTAGCCACGGAACACCACTTCCTCGGCCAGCGGCGCTGCGACG
>CAMAUH010000513.1 GCA_945861365.1 Candidatus Kuenenia stuttgartensis | reverse complement strand
GCACAACACCGTGCGCGACGCGCTGCACGGCCGCCTCGGCGCCGGGCAATCGGCGGGTGGGGTCGTGCTGGCGCCCGATCTGCCCCGCGCCCGCTCCGGCTTCCCGGCGCTGCCGCAGTCGCTGTTCACCGCACCGCCAGCGGCGGTGCCGCCGCCGTCGTTGCCGTTCCCGGCCCCGGCGGCCGACGTCGTGCGCGAGCGGCCGCTCGCCGCGGTGGTGCCGAGCGAAGTGCGCAGCGCGCGGCCGAACCCGTTCCAGCGCGTCGGCGGCCGCTACCTGCAGATCATGGATCTGTACCTGCTGCTCGAAGGTGACGACGGCCTGCTGGTCGTCGACCAGCACGCGCTGCACGAACGCGTCGTCTACGAGCAGTTGCGCAGCCAGCATCGGGCGCGGGCCGTGCAGGTGCAGCGGCTCCTGGTGCCGACCGTGCTCGAGGTCACGCCGAGCGAGCTGCAGTGGTACCTGGCGGCGCAGGACGCGTTGGCCCAGGAAGGGCTGCTGGTCGAACAGTTCGGCCCCGGTTCGATCGCCGTGCACGGCGTGCCCACCGTGCTCGCGAAGGTCGACGTGCAGAAGCTGCTGCGTTCGTTGCACGCCGACGACGGCGCCGTCGACGGCGGGCCGCTGCGCGAGCAGATCGCCGACCGCTTCCACTCGATGGCGTGCCGTTCGGCGGTGATGAGCGGCGATCGGCTGACCGACGCGGAGATCACCGAGTTGCTGGCGACGGCAGCGACGTTGGAGCACCCGCACAACTGCCCGCACGGGCGCCCGACGGTGCTGACCTTCGGCGCGAGCGAACTCGAGCGCTACTTCCGCCGCCGCTGCTGACGCCGGTCAGCGTTCGCGATCGAAGTCCTCGACGCGCAGCTCGGGCCGCAGCGACACGGTCACGAGCACCGCGGTCGATTGCAGCCGCAGTTGCCCATTGGCGTCGCGGAACAGGTGGCGCAGTTCGTGCGGCACCAGCAGGCCATCGCATTCGTGCAGATTGCCCAGCAGCGTGCGTTCCATCTTCTTCGGGTCCGGCTTGCCGTCGACGATCGGCGTCGCGTCGACCGCCAGCAGCGTGCCCTTGTCCTTCGCCACGTAGATCTGCAGTTGCACCGGGGCGTCGTCGCCGCCCTTCTGCAGCAACGGGAACGACGGCAGCGTGCCGCTGACGGTCGAGCACTCGACCGGCGGCTTGTTGCGTTCGATGGCGAGCTTGTCGTCCTTGACGGCGCTCGGCTGCTGCAGCGCGCGCAGCACTTCGCCAGGGGCCAGGAACCGCAGCAGCTGCTGCGCCAGGCTCGTGTGCCGCTGGCAGTTCTCGAGGTCGGCGGCGAGTTCGGTGGTGTTGAGGTCGACCGGTTTGCCCTGGTACAGCTGCCAGTAGCCGAAGCGATCGCGCCCGCGCACGATCGGCTTGCCGGCATCGCGCACCTCGTAGCGCAGCAGCGGCCGGTCCTTCTTGCCGGCCTGGCTCCACACCATGAACTGCACGGCGAGGTCCACCTGACCGCGCTGTTCGGCGGCGGGGTCGTGCAGGCGCAGCGTCAGGTCGGTGCGCAGCGATGTGACCGGCGGCACCGGGCCCTTGGGCCGATGGGCCTGGTCGATGCGTTGGGCGAGTTCCTTCAGTTCGAGCGACGGCTCGGCCGGGTTCTGGGCGGCGAGCGTGGTCAGCAGACAAGCGGCGATGGCTCTGTGCATGGCGACGATGCGTTGGGCGAGTTCCATCCGGCCGATCGGCGGCTTGGCCGGGTTCTGGGCGGCAAGCGTGGTCAGCAGACAAGCGGCGATGGCTTTGTGCATTGCGAGTCCGTGAGCACGGCGTTGCAGGACTGCAGTGCATCCCTTGGCTGCCTGCAGCGCAAGGCTCGGGGTGCGCACCGGTCCGATGCCATGCGGCGCAGGCTGCCGGCTCAAGTGCCCCGGCCGGGCTCGTCGATCGGGCGCGGATGGTCCGCATCCTGCTCTGCTTGCTGTTGTTGCTCACCGGTTGGTTGCCGGCGCAGGAACGGCGCGCTGCCGTCACGCTCGAGGACGGTCAGGTGCTGTCGGGGGTCGTGAAGGCGATGGACATCACGTCGCTGCAGCTGCAGGTGGGGGACGTGGTGCACACGCTGGCGGCGACCCGGATCCGCAGTTGCCAATTCGAGTCGACTGCGCCGGCAGCAGAGGCACCGGCAGCCCCGGAGACTCCGGCGACGCCTGCCGCGGAGGCAGGCCGCAAGCCGCCGCGCATCCCCTGGACCGGACCGTTGCCGGCACCCGAGGATCCGGCAGCGGCCGAGCACGTGCCCGCCGACCTGCGCGGCCGTTCGCGCTGGCGGGAACGCATCGAGCGACTCGACGAGATCTACCCGTGGCTGGTGCCAGCGGTGCCGACGCAGTGGATCAGCCTCGGCCTGTTGGTGCTGGCGTTGGGCAGCTTCGTCGTCCATCTGTCGACGCGCGTCGCCGGCGTCGAGTCGACCAGCTTCCCGCGCAGCGTGTGCATCGCCGGTTGGTTCCAGATCACCGCGGCCCTGCAGGTCGCCCTGGTGCCGATCAACGACTTCACGGTCGTGCTGATGCTGCTGTCGAACACGTCCCTGGCGCTGTTCTGGCTGCGCACGTTGTTCGGCATGCCGCGGGCCAGTGCCGTGATCGCGTTCGCCGTGCAGCTGGGTTTCGGGCTGGTCGCCTTCGGCTTGCTGGAGTTGGTGACGGCGCTGCTGGCTTCGGTCGGCGCCGCCGGCTGACGACCGCGCGCTGCAGCGCGCCAGCGGACGACCCACTTCCCGTTGTCGACTCGGTGCGAGGCGCCGGAGCGCAGGACGCAAGAAGACACCGACCCGAGGCTACGGTCGCCTCTCTCTCACGCACTCCATCCCTGGTTATGCGTGGCCTCGGGCCGGTGCACCCGACATGACAACTGTCATGCCGGGTCGCGAACGACGCCCGGCCACGGGCCGCAGCGTCATTCTGTTGCGATCGCGTAACGGCAAGGCGAAGCGGTAGCGCATTTGACGTGGTCGGTCCTGGCTCCTACAGACGCGCCCATGGCTTCCGCTCATGTCCGCGACGTCTCCGCCGCCACCTTCCAGAAGGAAGTCATCGAGCAGTCGATGACCATCCCGGTGCTGCTCGACTTCTGGGCGACCTGGTGTGGCCCG
>CAMAUH010000512.1 GCA_945861365.1 Candidatus Kuenenia stuttgartensis | reverse complement strand
AGCACGGCCTCGACGTCGACGGCCTGCAGCGTCGGCAGGCTCCACGCGCACAGCATCGGCGTGCCGAGCACGAACAGGATCGCCGTCGACAGCCACGGATCGACGCTGCGGCCGAGCCGGCGCAACAGCACGAGGTGCAGCGCGAACGCGATGCCGTTGCCGATCGTCAGCGCGTCGCCGAGCAGCGTCGCCTCGCGCGCGGCCCCCGCGTTCGCCAGCAGCTGGTCGACGCCGAGCCAGCCGACGCCGCACAGCGAGCTGCCGATCGCCAGCACGCGCAGGCGCGACAGCCGTTCCTGGCCGGCCAGCACCGCGACCAGCAGCGTCCACGTCGGGATCAGCGCGTTGACGATCGCGCTGTGCTCCGGCGTCGTGCGCGCGAGGCCTTCGACGAACAGGATCTGGTTCAGCACCACGCCGAACAGCGAGGCCAGCGCCAGCAGGCCGAGCGTGCGCTTCGCCGGCAGCGGCGTGCGGGCGCGCAGCCACAGCGCCAGCGGCACGATCAGCAGCATCGCGGTGCCGATGCGGAACAGCACCCACGCCGACGGCGGCACGTGCGCCAGGATGCGGCGCGAGAACACGTAGCTGCCGCCGAACAGCAGCGACACGGTGATCAGGGCCAGGTGGACGCGCAGGGCGGAAGGCGGCAAGCCGGCGGATGTTGGCGGTCGCCGCCGCGGAAGCAACCTGCGCACCGCAGCGCGGCGCGCGGCGTGCGATCAACCCTGCGGACTGGTTGCGGCGGGCAGCCGGAAGACGTCCAGCTGTCGCCGCACCGACGCCGTCTCCTCGGTGCAGGTCGTCACGGCGGCGCTCAGTTCCTCGGCGGAGCTGGCGTTCTGCTGGGTCATCGTCTCGAGCTTCACGACCGCTTGGGTGGCAGTCGCGAGGTGCTCGTTCTCGCTCTGGATGGATGTCAGCACCTGGCCGATCAGTTCGGCGACGGCACGCGAGGCCGTGTTGATCTCGGCGAACGAACCCTGCACCTCCTGTGCAGCTTGCGCGCTCGCGGTCGTGCAGGCCGTGGCGGCCTGGATGCGCGTCGTGATGTCGTGGGCGGCCGCGCCGCACCTTTGCGCGAGGCCACGCACCTCTTCGGCGACCACCGCGAAGCCCTTGCCCGCCTCGCCGGCGCGCGCCGCTTCGACGGCCGCGTTCAGTGCCAGCAGGTTGGTCTGGAACGCGATGTCGTTGATCGTGGCCAGGATGGTCGCGACGGCCGCCGAGGCAGCCTGCGCCTCGGCCATCGCCTTGGTCATGCGCTCGGTGTGCTGCTGCCCTGTGGCGACGGATTCCTGAGCCTGTTGGGCCAGCGCGTTGGCGTCGATGGAGCGCTTGGCGCACTCGCCCGACAGTTGGTCGATCTCCAGCAACGTGGCGCGCATCTCCTGCAGGTTGGCAGCCGTCTCGCCGGCGCTGCTCGCCAACGACGTGCTGGTCGCACGCAGGTCGCCGTTGGTGTTGTCGATCCGCGCCATGCACTGCTGGGCATTGGCCAGCGTGCCGCCGATGGCGTCGAGCGCAGTGTTCAGGGAGCTGCCCATGCGCCCGATCTCGTCGGTGCCGGTGCTGCGGATGCGCGGCCGCAGATCGCCGGTCGCCACGGCGGCCAGCGTCGCGGCCCCTTCGATGGCGGGCGCCGCGATACGGCCAGCCCACACGGTCCCGAGGCCGACCAGCGCGGCGGCGACGACGCCCACCAGCGCCAACAGGGTCCATTGGAAGGCGGTCAGCCGCCCGTTCCCGTCGTTGCGCACGGCGGTGGCGCCGGCGAGGGCTTCGGCGGCTTCCTGCTCGACGCAGATGGCCCAGCGCTGGTTGCCGAACGTGGCGCTGCCGAACGCGCCGACGACGTCGCGCGAGCGATGGTTGCGGTAGTGGGCGGTGCCGTCCTTGGCGGCGAGGCCGTCGCGCACGGCGGCGGAATCGAGTCGGCCGAGCGTCGGGTCGCGGAAGCTGGCGACCACCGAGTGGTGCTCGGGATCGAGCCGTTCGTCACTTCGCATCAGGTTGTCGGCGCCGACCAGGAACGCTTCGCCGCTGGCGCCGAGGCCGCTGGTCTGGCTCATCACCGTGGTGATCTGTGCGAGCGGCAGTTGCACGGCGATGACGCCGAGCCGCGTGTCGCCGTCGAACACCGGTGCGGCAGCGAATGCCGCGGGTGCTTCGTAGGAGGCTGCATAGCGGGCGAAGTCGGTGAACGTCACCGCGCCGGCCGCGGCCTGCTCCGCCGCGGCGACGGCCGTCGCGAGGCCGGTGCGCGTGGCGGGGCCGGCGGCCAGCGCGGTCGCGAAGTCGAGTTCCTTGAAGACCGAGTAGACGACCTGGCCGCTGCGGTCGACCAGGAACACGTCGTAGTAGCCGGCGTGCTCGACGAGGCGGCGGAACTGCGGGTGGTGGGCGGTGTGGGCCGTCGCGTAGTGCGAGTCCACCTGCGCTGGCGTCACCAGGCGGTGCTTCTGGCCGAGCGGGTGTGGGTTGGCATGCACGAAGGTGTGCTGCAGGGACACGCCGGTCGGCGACAGCTGCTGCAGCCAGCCGAGCGCCGGTCCGGCGGCGGCGGCGTTCTGCTTCGCATACTCGGTGCCGAACGAGCCGGTGTAGTAGTCACGCAGTTCGCCGCGCAGCCGGTCGACTTCGGCGGCGTCGAGGTGCCGTTCCGCGGCATGGCCGGCGAACGCGTCGCCCAACTCCCGCAGCGCGGTGGCGGTGTGCGCCGCCGATGCCATCAGGATCATCTGCGTCGTCACCGACGCTGAGTATTCGTTCAGCGACTGCCGCATCGAATCCCGCAGGGCGGCCAGCTTGGTCTCGGCGGCCTGCCCGAGCGCCTGTTCGGCGGCGCGCGTCGACGACTCCAGCATGGCGCGGCCGTGCAGCAGCGACCAGATGCCCACGCCCAGGGTGGGCAAGGCCCCGACCAGCAGGCTGAACAGCACGAGTTTCGACCGGAATGAGCGCAGCATCGGCATTTGGCAGGAGCCCCCTGCCGATCTCATCGGTCCGTGGCTGGCCCCGCTCTTGAGTTCTGCATTGCGGATCAGCAGTTTCCCTGAGCGGCGGCACCTGGGTCGCGATCGGCTGGCGCCCGGCAGGGGGAGGCGAGCGCCCTTGGCAACGGGCTGCCATCGGCCAGGACTCGCCGGCGGACGCCCGCTAT
>CAMAUH010000511.1 GCA_945861365.1 Candidatus Kuenenia stuttgartensis | reverse complement strand
GACCGCCTACCTGTTCAACCCGACCACCAACAGCTTCGGCCTGCCGTCCGTGATGAACGGCGCCCGCTTCCTGCACACCGCGACGCCGCTCTCCAACGGCCGCGTGCTGCTCTGCGGCGGCCTGACGCTCGACCTGACGTTGTTCCTGCAGACGCTGAACATCGCGGACCTGATCATCGGCACCCGCACCGACTGCCAGCTGTTCGCCCCGTCGCTCTTCGGCTTCGGCACCTTCACGACGGTGAACGGCATGCAGATCGGTCGCGCTGGCGCCGCGCTGGCGCCGCTGCCGAACGGCGGCGCGCTGATCGCCGGCGGCTTCCAGATGACGATCGACGTGTCGACGAGCACGTTCGTGCTGAACGCGACCGCGACCGCGGACCGCTTCACGCAGAGCCCGAACCTGATCGCGCCGGTCGGCTCGATGGCGGCGCCGCGCCTGTTCCCGACCACCGTCAACCTGCCGGACGGCACGGTGATGGTCGTCGGCGGCGGCCCGACCAACGCCGAGATCTACCAGAACTGAGCGCCGGCCTGGGCTCGAGAGCCCTGGCTCGCATGCCCACGCATGCCGCTTGCGCGGCAGCACCGAGCGCCAGGCGGCAGATTGCCGCCTGGCATGCAACCGGCACGGACCGCTTCGCGAAGGGCCACGCGTGATGCAAGATCCCGCGATCGTGTCGCTGCCGAGCACTCCGGTCCCCGTGTTCCCGCTCGGCGGCGTCTACCTGTTCCCGCACCAGGTGCTGCCGCTGCACATCTTCGAGCCGCGCTACCGGCAGATGATCGGCGACCTGCTCGATGGCCCGGGGCGGCTCGTGATCGCGACACCGAACCGCGGCGAACGCGAGAGCGCCACCCATGTGCCCACCCTGCAGCCGGTGGCAGGCCTCGGCGAACTGCTGCGCCACGAGAAGCTGGCTGACGGCCGCTACCACATCTGGCTGGTCGGCCTCGCCCGCGTGCAGATCGATGAGGTGCCGAGCGATCGCCCCTACCGGCAGGTGCGCTGCCAGCCCTTCGTGGAGATCCATGCGCCGGAGCACGAAGACGCCGCGCTGGCCCAGCGCCTGCGCGCAGCGACGGCTGCCCGCCTGTCGCAACCCCTCGACCTGCCCGACAGCGTGCCCACCGACCTGCTGATCGACCTGCTGCTGCAGGCGATGCAGGCGTCGCCGCGCGTGCTCGAGCGCGCGTTCGGCGAGCCCTCGATCGCCGCGCGCGCCCGCTACGTGCTGCGCCTCGCCGCGCGCCAGCGGCCCACCGGCGAGGCCGGCGAACAGGACGCCGACGCGAACTGATCCGGCGGGTCTCGCAGTCGCAACCGGCCGAGCCGCTCGTTAGCCTCGCTCTGCCATGCTGCCGCACGCATCGCCAGGTCCGCTCGTTCCGTCCCGCATCTACATGGTCGGCGCACACGCCACCGGCAAGACCACGCTGGCCCGCTGGGTGCGCGACCACTACGGCGTGCCGATGATCGCGGAGGTCGCGCGCGGCGTGCTGGCCGAGATGGAAGCCAAGCTGGAGACGCTGCGCACCGACATCGAGTTGGTCAACCGCTACCAGCACGAGGTCTTCCGCCGGCAGATCGAGGCCGAGCAAGCCGTCGCCGGGGCGTTCGTCAGCGATCGCGCCTTCTGCAACCTCGCCTACGCCGCCCACCACAGCACCATCCTCGCCGACATCTTCCGCGACCGCCGGCTCGCCGAATACATGGGCTGGGTGCGCGAGGGCATCGTGTTCTTCCTGCGGCCACACCGCGAACTGGTGGTCGCCGACGGCGTGCGCGCCGGCCTCGAATGGGAAGAGGTCGTGCGCATCGACGGCATGGTCAAGCTGCTGCTCGAGGTGTTCGACGTGCCCTACATCCCGGTCGAGTCGCTGTCGATGCAGGAACGCGTGCGCTTGACGGAGCGCGTGCTCGACCTCGCCGGCATGCCGCGCGCCGACAAGCGGCCGATCGCCGCCGCTGCCGTGAGCCCGGTCGCCGTCCGCACGAACTGACCGGCGGATTTCGCGCGGCCGTTCGTTAGCCTTCTGCGCATGCCGTCGCCAGCACAGCACCGCCACGTCGCTCGCGAGATCGCCCAGTTCGTCCACGCCCGTACCTCGCTGCGGCCACGCATCGGCATGCTGCTCGGTTCGGGCCACGCGTCGATCGCCAACCAGCTGAAGGAGAAGGTCGTGCTGCACGGCGACGACCTGCCCGGCTCGCCGCTGCCCTCGCCGCTGCTGGTCGGCCTGCTCGAAGGTGTGCCGGTCGCCGTCGCCGACGCGCCGTTCGCGGTGCACGAAGGCCTGTCCGGCGCCGAGCTGGTGCTGCCGGTGCGCGTGCTGAAGGCGCTCGGCTGCGAGCTGCTGGTGCTGACCGCCGGTGCTGCCAGCCTGTCGCTGCAGATCGAGCCCGGGGCGATCGCGGTGATCGAAGACCACCTGAACTTCAGCGGCCTGCAACCGCTGATCGGCCAGGCCGACGACGACGGGCCGCGCTTCCCCGACATGACCGAGCCGTACTCGCGCGAATGGATCGAGGTCGCGCGCGATGTCGCGATGCGCGCCGGCATCCCGTGCCAGCTCGGCGTGTTCGCGGCGGTGTCCGGGCCGGCGATGCCGACGCGCGCCGAGTACCGCTTCCTGCGTCAGGCAGGTGCCGACCTGGTCGGCATGTCGCTGGTGCCGGAGGCCATCGCCGCCGTGCACGCCGGCTGCAAGGTATTGGCCCTGGTCGGCGTCACGCAGCAGGTGCTCGACGGCAAGTCGGCGCAGGTCTCGATCGAAGCGATGGTCGATGCCGCTGACCTCGCGGCCCCGCGCATGGCCACGGTGCTGGTCGGGATCGTGGCGGCCTCGCAGGAGCGCTGACGCATGGCCGCGGCCAAGAAGAACCTGCGGCCACGGCTCGCGGTGCTGCTGAGCGGCAGCGGCCGCACGCTGCAGAACCTGATCGATCGCATCGGCGACGGCCGCCTGCGCGCCACCATCGCCGGCGTCGCCAGCGACCGCGACGACGCGTTCGGCCTGCAGCGCGCGATGGAACACGGCCTCGAAGGGCGCCACCTGAGCGAGCCGTCCGAGACCTGGTCGTGGCTGCAGGAACTCGACGTCGACCTCGTCATCCTCGCTGGCTACCTGCGGCTGCTGCCGATCGTGCCCGAGTTCCACGGC
>CAMAUH010000510.1 GCA_945861365.1 Candidatus Kuenenia stuttgartensis | reverse complement strand
AAGCTCTTCCATCGAGACCATGTGCCGTGCGCTCCTTGAGACAGCCGATCGACGGGATCGGTCTTTCCCCTATCGGCGCGCACCCGCATGCGGATTGAGGCCGCTGGCGCAGGACACGAAGTCGCCCAGTCGAAAATCGCGACACAGGCGTTCCCGACGGGCTCGTCCTGCGACTCGACGGCACGGATTGCCGGAGCGACCGCGCAGGGACCGACCTGCCACGGGCACCGCTCTAGTGCGGCGCGAGCGGGCGCGCGGGCCGGCGAACTTCGCCTCGGCGCCGCGCGCAGGCGCGACTCATTCGCGCAGCGACGGGCCGACGACGATCTCGACGCGGCGGTTGCGGGCCTTGGTCTTCGGATCGCGCGGCTCGTACTGGCCGTAGCCGACGACGACCATCGCTTCGTCCGGAACACCCTGGCGCGCCAGCGCACGCACGACCGCGTCAGCGCGCTCACTGGAGAGCTGGCGGTTGTCGCGGTACTTGTCCTTGGTCTTCTGGATCGGGTCGCTGTCGGTGTGGCCTTCGACGTAGAAGCGACGGCCGGCGAACTTGCTGTTCAGCACGTTCGCGATGTTGCGCAGGACCTTGCTCGAGCTGTCCTTCAGCGTCGTGCTGCCCGAGTCGAAGGTCACGGTGTCCTCGACGCCGATGCGGATGCGGCCGTCCTTGGACCACACGTCCACGCCATCGCCGATCTCCTTCTTGATCTGGTCAGCGAGGCTCGGGTCCTGGTTTTGACGACCGGTGCCTTCGGCAGGCTGCTGGGGCGCCTGCGAACCGCGGCGCAACAGGTCGTCGTTCTCACCGCGCAAGCGGGCGACGTCGCCGCTGAGTTCGCGGATGCGCTCGTCGCGCTCGCGCAGCATGTCCTGGTAACGGGTCGTGCAGCTCGTCAAGAATGACATGAGCACGACGGAGAAAACGATCAACGACTTACGGAACAACATGGAGCCTCCCTGGCGAAACGTTCTGGCTTGGACTGTGACCGGTTGAACGACTGCAGTGGTGATGGAACCGAAGAAAGCCGTCCAACGCAATCAGCTTGGGCGCCGACCGCGACGGACGACGAAGAAGAGCAGCAACAGCGATCCGCTGGCGAATGCGAGCAGCAACCACTGCGACGACGGGTTGCGACGCTGCCACTCGGGCCACGTCGAGAAGACGAGCGTGAGGATCGGCTCGCGCAGGAACAGCGAGACGACGGCGCCGAGCGCCAGGTAGGGGCCGAACGGGATCACGGTGCCACGCCCCAGCGCCGCACCGAGGCCACCGACCACGGCGCCGATGACGCAGCCGAGGAACATGGTCAGCAACGCTGCCTGCCAACCGAGGAAGGCCCCCACCATGGCCATCAGCTTGACGTCGCCGAACCCCATGGCTTCACGGCCGAACACCTTGCTGCCGACCGCGCGGATCAACCAGGTGAAGCCACCGCCGACCACGAAACCGGCGAGGCTCGCCAGCAGGGTGCGCAGCGCCAACGAGGTCGAGTCGTCTTGGCTGATCGATCCGGCGACTCCAGGCCACAAGCCACCCAGCAGGCCGATCGCGATCCCGGGCTTGGTCAGCACATCGGGCAACAACTGCGTGTCGAAGTCGATGAACGACAGCGCGACCAGCAAGGACAGGAACACGGCCTGCAGCACCAAGCCCGCGACGGCGATGCCCATCGCCTGGCCTGACGCGTCCGCAGTGAGAGCTCCCGCGAACGGCGACCAATGCGCGAGCGCACCGAACAAGCCCGCCGTCAGCAGTTCCACCAACGGGTAGCGCATCGCGATCGGCCGTTTGCAGCAACGACCCCGGGCTCGCAGCAGCACCCACGACAGCACCGGCACGTTGTCGAACCAACGGATCAATGCACCGCAGTGCGGGCAATGCGATCGGCCACCGAGCGACCGCCGTTGCGGGTCATCGAACTGCAGCCGATGGATGACGACGTTGAGGAACGAGCCGACACAGCCGCCGAACAGCGCTGCAACAGACTCGAACACCGCCGTGCCCATGAGATGACCGGACGTCGAAGAACGACGAGCTGCATTGGCCGACGCCGCGATCCCATTGATCGCCTCCCATCGTGCTGACCCACGCGAGAGAAACCGCCGACGGGCGCAGCATATGGTCGAGCCGAGCGGAATCCATCGGGCACGCCGGCGCCGCCGGCGAACGCCAGGCATCCGCGGGCGCAACTCAGCGCGGCAGCAATCGGATCTCGCGCACCATCGGCACGGCCTGTCCGGCCGCGACCCGACCATCGATCGACAACCGCACGAAGGTCTCGGGCGCGACCACGAGCCGTTCCCGGTCGGCGATCGCTTGCAGTCGCCCAACTCGTCCGACCGTCACGTCCGGCTGATCCCGCCGGACCGACTCGGGCGGCGCGGATTGCCAGCCAAAGCGCAGTTCCGGCGACGCATCCACCAGCCCGAGCACCGCGCCGTCATGGCCTAGCGGAATCTGCAACCACGACGTCAAGCCTGCGACGGGGAGGTCGGCGCCTGCGGCGACGCCATGCGTGAACCGCACGGCGAACACCACGGTCTGCCCGCGCGACCCATGGATGCGAGGCGAGCCTTGCTGCCGGGTCTCCTCGATGGCCAGGATCGTGCGGAACGGCAGCTCACCTTGCAGATGGAGGTCGCCCGCAGTGGCCAGCAGAAACGGGGTAGTGGCGTCCGAGGCCAGCGCCGTCGTTCGCACCGAACCGGTCAAGTGGATGTCGCCAGCTGCAACGATTGCCACCGGGGCAGCCGCAATCAGGTCGTCGACCGGCATGGCATGCGCGCGGCGAGGTGGCATCGCGGTCCCGGAGCTTTCGAGCTGCAGGGTGCCAGCCAGGTAGACGTCAGCGCAAGAACGCAGGCGGACCGGGCCGGCGCTCGCGTCCACCCGAACGGTCACCCCCTGCGGCACGTCGATAGCGAGGAACGGAAAGTCCGGGCCATCGCTGACCACCAAGGTGCCATCGCCGCGGTCGAACGGTTGCCCAGGACGCAGCAGCAGGTCGGAGCGGGGCTGGAAGATGCCGAGCCTGCCATTGCCGGCCTCCGTCCTTACCCGAGGCCGGATGGTGCCGTCGTGGACCTCGAAGCAGGGCTCGAGGGCACGTTCCGTCGCGAATCGCGTCGCCCCATCGGGCCAAGGCCATGCACCAAGTGTCTTGGTGTCGCCT
>CAMAUH010000509.1 GCA_945861365.1 Candidatus Kuenenia stuttgartensis | reverse complement strand
ACCGCTTCGCCAACGTGCGGATCAACACGATCTTCATCAGCTCGGCGACACCGCCGGAAGCCATGCAGGCCCAGCCGAAGATGGCGATCTCGCCGCAGGAGCTGATGCGCCGCATGGCAGAGCAGAACGGCGGCAAGTTCAAGGAACTGTAGGCAGCGTCACTTCGCGGGTGCGGGCCGCCGCAGCAGCGGCGCGCCGAGCGCCAGCAGTCCGCCGACCGCGACCAGCACCCAGCCGGCGCGGTCGGACTCGGCCAGCGCCTTCTCGGGCACCTCGGCCATCGCCAGCGCCATGCGCGTCTCGCCGCCCTGGAACGCGAACGTCGCTTCGCCGAGCGCGCGCCACAGGAAGAAGGTGCCGCCGACTTCCTTGCGCATGTGCTTGGCCAGCGCGACCTGACCGTGCAGCACGAGGCCGGCGCCGAGCAACGTGCCACCGAACAGGATGAAGAACCACCGGGCGATGGCGAGCATCGGCGCATGTTCGCCGCCCGCGCGGGCGCGCGCGACAACTGCTCAGTCGAGCGGCAGCTTGCAGTCCTTGGCGTCGAACACGACTTCGTAGCGCGGGGCGAGCCTTCGCACGAGTTCGGCCGGCGTCTTGATCTGCTCGGCGGTGATGCGCGCGGTGACCTCCTGGTCGCCGGTCTTCTCCATGTTCGCGGTCCACACCAGCACGTTGCCGGGCACCTTGAAGCGCAGCGTCAGGTCGAGGCCGCTCAGCTGCTCCTGCTTCTTGCGGAAGAAGTCGGCCGCGACGGCATCGACGTCCGTCTTCATCGATTCGGCCTTGGCGCGCGCATCGCCCCAGGCCTTGCGACCCTGCGGGTAGAGCGTCAGCTTCGCCGTGCCGGCCTTCGGACCGGCGGTCAGCGTCCATTCCGCGGCGCTGCCGCACAGCGGGCTCTTCGCCAGCGTCGCGAAGTCGGCGAACGTCGCGGTCAGGTCGACCGAGCGCTTGCCGCCTTCGGCCTTCGCCTTGTGCTCGACCAGCTTGAAGCCGGTGGCTTCGAGTTCGCGGCCGACCAGTTCCTTGTCGAACACCGCCTTCGGATTGGGCGCCGCACCGAGTTCGGCGGCGGCGCTGGCGCGCGCGATGTCGGCGAGCGTGGTCTCGCGCATCGCCATCTTCATCACCTGCTTGCCGCTGCCGTCGGCTTCGAGGGTGATGGTCTGCTCCATCTCGAGGCAGCCACCGAGCACGGCGAGCAGCAGGAACGCGACGATCCGGATCGCTTGCATGCAGCGGTGATCGGCCATTGGCATCGGCGCCCTGGAGTCGCCGTGGGCTGCTGGTGCTGGTTGACGCCATCCGCCGCGCCCGCATCATCCCCGCGATGCTCGCCCTGCTGCTCTCGGTGCTCTGCCTGTCCCAGGATCCAGCACCGGCCAAGCCGGCCCCGGCCGCGCCCGCGCCCGCCGAGCCCGCCGCCGCGACACCAGCGAAGCCGGTGGCCGCTTGGGACGACAAGGCCGCGAAGGAAGCCCTCGACGAGTGGAGCAAGTTGCCGAAGGCGGCCTCGATGGCGGAGAAGAACCGCGGCCTCGAGCGCTTCGCGGAGGGTTCGAACAAGCTGCTGGTGCCGCCGCTGGCGAAGGTCGTCGAGACCGACAAGTCGGTGGTGCTGCGCAAGCGCGCGGCGGAGCTGCTCGGCAACCAGCCCGCGGTCGAGGCCGGCAAGGAGATCCGCAAGCTGATGAAGAACGGCAAGATCGCCAGCCAGCCGACCGTGATGGCCGAGCTGGTGCGCGGGCTCGGGCGCACTGCCTACGACGCCTCGTGCTGGGGCGATCTCGAGCGCTTGTTCGAGGCCGAGTTCTTCGTCGAGCGCGCGCCGCTGCAGGAGGCGATCCTCGAACTGGTGATCGCGAAGAAGGAGAAGGCCGCGGTGCCGTTGCTGGTGCGCCATCTCGAGGAGCCCAAGCCGACCGATCCGGACTCGGCGAGCAATCCGCCGGCCGAGTACTGGGAGGCGCGCTGGAAGTCGTGGTCGATCTGGAAGGCCAAGGTGCGCGAAGCGTTGTTCGTCGTCACCGGCCAACGCTTCAGCACCCAGGCCGAGGCGACTGCCTGGCTGAAGAAGAACAAGTTTTGAGCGGCGAACCGTTCGATGCGGTCGCGCTGCTGCAGGCGGAGGCGCCGTGGCTGTTTGCGCCCGAACTCGGCACCTGCCTGGTCGGTTCGCAGGCGTTGGCGCTGGCCTGCGTGCGCGAAGGCGTGCCTGGTCCGCGGCCGGTCGACATCGACCTCGCCTGGTGGTGCTCTGTCGCGGACGGCACCGCGTTGCTGCAGCAGCATGGCGTGTTCGTGCCGACGACGACGGGCAACCAGGAGCGCGGCACGCTGGCGATGAAGCTCGGTGGCCATCGCTTCGAGATCACGACGTTCCGCGGCCTCGCCACAGCGCCGGGCATGCGCGCCAACATCCACGCCGACCTCGCGGAGCGGGACATGACGATCGGTGCGCTGGCGATCGAGCTGGCGACCGGCGAGTGCCACGATCCGCACGATGGGCTCCGGCACTGGAGCGAACGCCGCATCGTGCCGGTCGGCGACCCGGCGCAGCGCGTGCACGAGCACGCGATCCGCTGGCTGCGCTACTACCGCAAGGCCCACGAACTGGGCTTCGCGATCGACAACTCGATCCGCGCGCTGCCGCTCGATCCGGCGCTGCTGCTGACGCTGCCGCGCGAAGCGGTGGCGCTCGAGCTGCGGGCCGTGCTCGGCAAATGCCGTTCGCCGGGGCGCTGCCTGATGGAGCTGCACGAGGCGCGGTTGCTGGCAGTGCTGGCGCCGGAGCTGGAGCGGCAGTTCGACGGCCGGCCGGCGGGTCCGCAGCGCTGGCATCCGGAGGTGTCGCAGGCGCTGCACGTGATCCTCGCGCTCGAATGGGCCGTCGAGCACGCGCGTGAACTCGACGAACGCGACCGCCTCGCGGTGCTGCTGGCGGTGCTGTGCCACGACCTGGGCAAGGGCTACACCGAGGCGGCGAAGTTGCCGCAGCACATCGGCCACGAGCAGGGTGGCGTGCCGCACGTGCAGGCGCTGCTGCAGCGCTGGCCGTCGCTGGCCGACCAGCGCGCCGCGTCGCTGGCGGTCGCCGTGTGCGCGCTGCACGTGCAGGTGCGCAACTTCGCCGACCTGCGCGCGGGCACACTGGCGGGCCTCTACGACCG
>CAMAUH010000508.1 GCA_945861365.1 Candidatus Kuenenia stuttgartensis | reverse complement strand
CGCTTCGGGTTCGGCAGCGGTCGGCGTCTCCGTCGGCCACGGTGCGGCCGCGAGCGCATCGACCACTTCGCGGGCTGCATTGGCCGGTTCGAGCGGCTCGGGTTCGACCGCCGGCATCGGCTCCGGCTCGGCTGGCGGCAGGGCTTCGGCCTCGGCGGCCTCGGGCACCGGCCAGATCGCCGCTGGCGTGGGTTCGCGCGGTGCCATCGGTACCGGCTTCTCGTCCGGCTTCGGCGCGGGCGCGGGCGCTTCGCGCCGTCGCTCCGCGCGCAACTCCGCGAGCTTGCGTTCGACGCTGTCGAGGCGGCGCAGCAACTGGTCGGTCCGGTTCTTCGCGACCATGCCCATGATCGCGCCGACGATCAGGGCCAGGAACCCGAGGGCACAGACGCAGCCGAGTAGCTCCATGTTCGCGGGGCGCGTCCGTCACCTCGGTCGCGGTCGCGCGATGGTAGGAGCAACGGCGCGGCCAGTCGCCGCATTTGCCGCAGCGCGCTAGGTTGGTCGGCGTGCCCGTTCCCCGTCGTCCGCGCGTAGCACCCTGGTCCGTCTACCTCGTGCGCACGCGCGACGACGCGCTCTACACCGGCATCGCCCTCGACGTCGCCGCGCGGTTCGCGCAGCACACCGCAGGGGACGGGGCGAAGGCCCTGCGCGGTCGCGGACCGCTGCAGCTCGCGTTCGCGACACGCGTCGGTGTGCGCGGTGCGGCATTGCGGCTGGAGGCGCGCATCAAGCGCTTGCCGAAGGCCGCGAAGGAACGGCTCGTCGTGGCCGGCCTGCCGCGCGGCTGGCTTGCCGCGGCGCGGGCGGCGGCGCGCATCGCGCACGCGCCGCCCGTTCGCCGGGCGCGGCCGGTCAGCGGACCGTGAAGTTCAGCGTGTCGCTGAGGTCGACGAACCCCAGGCACTGCGAACCGGCGATCGTGAAACCCTGCACCGCGAGCGGGATGCCGACGAACTGCGGGTTGTTCGGCACGGTCCACACCAACGGGTTGTTGAAGTAGACGTACTGGTCGACGCCCTGCGCGCAGTTGCAGCCCAGCGCGTTCAGCGGGATGTAGCCGGGCACGCCGAAGATGACCGCCGAAGCCGGCCCGTTGCCGACCGTCACGGTGATCTGCTGGCCGATCGCCGGCACGCCGGACGCCGCGATGGAGAGGCTGCCGCAGGCCAGACCCTGGTTCAGGAAGTAGTTCGTGCCGCCGGTGTAGCCGCCGAAGTTCTCCAGGCGGAACGTGTTGCTCGCCTGCTCGGTGAACGAGATGAAGTAGCGCGGCGACATCAAACCGCCACCGCTGTAGTCGGCGCAGATGTTGGTCTGCCCGTAGTTGTCGAGGCTCGACGTCAGCAGGCCCGTGCGCTCTTCGACGCGGAACGTGTTGCTCGCCGGCAGCCAGGCCGCGGTGACCGCTTGCACACCCTGCGGGAAGCCGACGGTGCCGATCGAGAACGTCGTCACGAAGCGCGTGCCGTCGGAGTCGATCTCGGGTTCCTTGTCGTCCGCGCCGGGGACGCCGCTGCTGACCGTGAAGGTCGCCTGCTGGCTGCCGTCGCCGCGCAGCAGCTTGCAGACGATGTCGCGCGGCTGCCCGAGCGAGGTCGCGACCTCATGGACCATCGGCCAGTAGCGCACGCCGTTGGCGTCGATCGGCGAGCCCGACGACGGCCGCGATTCCTCGCCGACCGTGGTCGCGATGCCGAAGTTGCTGGTGCCGACGATTGCGCCGTTCCAGTTGACGAAGCGACCGTACACTTCCTGATCGTTCGGCGCGAAGTTGTAGGTGCGCTGCCAGGTCAGCAGCCAGTTGGCGGCAAGGCCGTTCGACTGTCCGCACGACTTGCTGATCGACGGGTTGTTGACGCCCGTGGCCCAGGTGTCGACCAGGATCGGGTTGGTGGTGGCCAGACCGCCGGTGGTCGTGACCTGCTTGTAGTAGATGGTCGTCGCGGCGCTGAAGATGTTCGGGCGCTTCATGAACACGACGCAGTAGCGGCCGGGGCCGAAGTACGGATCACTGCCGACGTCCGGCGCGAAGCTGTTGCCGGGCACGCCGACCACGCCGTCGCGCTCGATGTCGAACACCGTGCCCTGGGCGGCGTTGGCCGCGATCGTGCGGCCGGCGATCCACCAGGTGGCGACGCCCTCCACTTCCGCGACGACGAGGAAGTTCTGCGCGTAGTTGTTGGCTGCGACGGCGACGTTCTTCCAGTTGCTCGCCGTGTAGTCGATGGAGAAGTCCGTCTGCACCAGGTTGAGTGCGCCATCGAACAGCACGCCAAAGCAGTCGCCGTCGTTCGCGCTGAACTGGCGCTGGAAGATGATCAGCGTGCGGCCGCCGTTGCTCTGGAACGACGCGACGTCGCTGCCGTACTGCAGCTGGGTGATGCCGGAGGCGAGGCCGAACCAGTAGGTCAGCACCGGATCGAGCACGATCGGCAGCTGTGCCTTTTCGACGAAGCTGGCCGGGATCTCCATGTGCGCGGTGTCACCGGTCCACGTGATCGCGAGCGGCAGCCGTTGCCCCTTGGCGTCGACCGCGACCGCCTTGGTGTAGTCCAGATGGCCGAACTCGTTGGCGAAGCGCACGCCGTTGTCGAGCAGCGAGGGCTGCAGTTCGCCGGTGATGCGCACGTCGACGGCGATCGCGCCGCGCGACGGCAGCGTGTCGAACACGAACGACTGCTCGAGGGTCTCGAGGCGCGTCTCGACGACTTCGGTCAGCGAGCCGCGCGCGGTGCGCACGGTGCCGGCGTTCTCGACCGGCGAGCCGGCCTGCAGCGGCAGGGCCGCGCCGCCGACGGTGGCCTGGGCGAGCTCGAAGCGCATCGGGAAGTTGCGCGGCGCGTTGGTGCCGAAGTACGGGATCGCGGTGAAGCCGGTGCCGTCGAAGCTGCCCTTCCAGGCGGTGCCGAGTGCCCACAGCGGGCCACCGGTTTCCGGGCGATCGAACAGCACGCGCTGTTGCGGGCGGTGGCCGGCGCGGCTGGCGAGCGCTTCGGCTTGCTGCTGCGTCATCTCCTGGGCGGCGGACGGCGCGGCTTCTTCCGCTTGCGGCGCGGGGATGTGGACAGGGCGGGGCGGCAGGTCTTGTGCCGGCAGGCTGGTCAGCAGCGCTGCGAGAGTCACGAGCAGTTGGTTTCGCATGAGTTCCAGGGGAGGGCGGCAGGCTGTTCGTGCCGCGAGACGGCTAGAGCGGCAGCGGTCCGGAAACCACACCGTAGGATTGC
>CAMAUH010000507.1 GCA_945861365.1 Candidatus Kuenenia stuttgartensis | reverse complement strand
CCGCGCCGGCCGAACCCGCTCCACCGCTGCCGAACCTCGGCGCCCTCGCCGACGAACTCGCGACGACCGATCGCGGCCTGATCATGGTGATGGGCAAGGGCGGCGTCGGCAAGACGACGATCGCCGCGGCGCTGGCGATCGGCTTGGTGCAGCGCGGCAAGACGGTGCACCTCAGCACCACGGATCCGGCCGCGCACCTGCAGGCGACGCTGACGAACGACGTGCCGGGGCTGCGCGTCGACCGCATCGACCCGAAGGTCGAGACCGAGCGCTACATCGCGCGCGCGTTGGCGACCAAGGGCGCACACCTGGATGCGGCCGAGCAGGCGCTGTTCCTCGAGGACCTGCGTTCGCCGTGCACCGAGGAAGTGGCGGTGTTCCACGCCTTCGCGCGCATCGTCGGCGAGAGCCGCAGCGCGTTCGTGGTGCTCGACACCGCGCCGACCGGGCACTCGCTGCTGCTCATGGACGCCACCGGCGCCTACCATCGCCAGGCGCTGCAGCAGTTCGCGGCGCAGGGCGGCGGCAACGTGACGACGCCGCTGATGCGGCTGCAGGATGGCACGTCGACGCACATCATCCTGGTGACCTTGCCCGAGGTGACGCCGGTGTCGCAGGCCGCGGCGCTGCAGGAGGACCTGCGGCGGGCGCAGATCGAGCCGTACGCGTGGGTGCTGAACAAGAGCGTGCTGGCGGCGGGCACGCACGATCCGCTGCTGGCAGCGCGGCTGGCCGGCGAACGGCAGCAGCTGGCGCGCATGGGCGCCGGGCTCGCCAAGCGGCTGTTCGTGGTGCCGTGGTTGGCGCAGCCGCCGATCGGGTCGGTGGAACTCGGCGCGATGGTGCAGCGGGTGCCGTCGGCGATGCCGATGCCGTGACGCGGCAGGCACCACTCGGGCATTCCGCAGCGCGCACTCATCGCCGAGCTTGGCGACGCGTAGCAGCCGCAGCTACCGTCCCCGCGAGGCCTCCATGCTCCGACTCCTGCCGCTGTTCACCGTCCTGGCCGTTCCCCTCCTGACCACCCGACCCGCCCGCGCGACGATGCCGCAAGATCCGCCCGCCGTTCCCACCGACCCGCATCTCTGGCTCGAGGACGTCGGTGGCGACAAGGCGCTCGACTGGGTGCGCGCGCGCAATGCCGACAGCCAGAAGGTGCTGACCAGCAGCGAGCGCTTCGCGCAGCTGCAGCAGGGCATCCTGGCGATCCTCGACAGCAACGCGCGCATCGCCTACGTCGGCAAGCAGGGCGCGCACTACTACAACTTCTGGCAGGACGCCAAGAACCCGCGCGGCCTGTGGCGCCGCACGACGCTCGAGCAGTACCGCAAGGACGAGCCGCAGTGGGAGGTCGTGCTCGACCTCGACGCGCTCGGCAAGCAGGAGAACGAGAACTGGGTCTGGCACGGCGCCTCGTGGCTGCTGCCCGAACGCGACCGCGTGCTGCTGTCGCTGTCGCGCGGCGGCGCCGACGCGAACGTCGTGCGCGAGTTCGACATGGCCAAGAAGCAGTTCGTCGCCGACGGCTTTCAGCTGCCCGAAGCGAAGAGCAACGTGTCGTGGCGCGACAAGGACAGCCTCTACGTAGGCACCGACTTCGGCCCTGGCTCGATGACGACGTCGGGCTATCCGCGCGTCGTCAAGCTGTGGAAGCGCGGCACGCCGATCGGTTCGGCGCAACCGGTCGCCGAGGGCAAGGCCGAGGACGTGTTCGTCACCGGCTACCGCGATCACACCAAGGGCTTCGAACGCGACTTCGTGCAGCGCGCGGTGACGTTCTACACCAACGAGCTGTTCCTGCTGCGCGACGGCAAGCCGGTGAAGCTCGACAAGCCCGACAGCGCGACCGCGTCGGCGCACCGCGAGTGGCTGCTGCTCGAACTGCGCGACGATTGGACCGTCGAAGGCAAGACGCACGCCGCCGGTTCGCTGCTCGCCTGCAAGCTCGACGCGTTCGTCGCCGGCGCACGCACGTTCGACGTGCTGTTCGCGCCGACCGAGCGCACGTCGCTGTCGGGCTTCTCGCCGACCAAGACGCACGTGCTGCTGAACGTGCTCGACAACGTCAAGAACCGCATCGAGGTGCTGACGTACGCCGACGGCGCATGGCAGCGCGCACCGATCCCGGGCCTGCCCGCGTTCGGCACGATCAGCGCGTCCGGTGTCGACGACGAGGAGAACGACGACTACTGGCTGACGATCACCGACTACCTGACGCCGACCAGCCTGTTCCTCGGCTCGCTGGCGGGCGCACCGACCAGCTGGCAGCCGGCGGCGAAGTTGAAGAGCCTGCCGGCGTTCTTCGACGCCAGCGGCCTCAGCGTCGAGCAGCGCGAGGCGAAGTCGAAGGACGGCACGCGCGTGCCGTACTTCCTGGTCATGAAGAAGGACGCCAAGCGCGACGGCAAGAACCCGACGCTGCTGTACGGCTACGGCGGCTTCGAGGTGTCGCTGACGCCCGGCTACAGCGCGTCGGTCGGCCGCTCGTGGCTCGAGAAGGGCGGCGTCTACGTGGTCGCCAACATCCGCGGCGGCGGCGAGTTCGGCCCGAAGTGGCACCAGCAAGCACTGAAGCAGAACCGCAACAAGTGCTACGAGGACTTCGCGGCGGTCGCCATGGACCTGGTCGCGCAGAAGATCACCAGCCAGCAACACCTCGGCATCCAGGGCGGCAGCAACGGCGGCCTGCTGATGGGCAACATGACGACGATGTACCCGGAACTGTTTCGTGCCGTCGTCTGCCAGGTGCCGCTGCTCGACATGCAGCGCTACCACAAGCTGCTCGCGGGTGCCTCGTGGATGGGCGAGTACGGCGATCCCGACAACGCGCAGGAATGGGCGTGGCTGCAGCGCTACTCGCCGTACCACAACCTGAAGAAGGACGCGAAGTACCCGAAGGTGCTGTTCACGACGTCGACGCGCGACGACCGCGTCCACCCCGGCCACGCGCGCAAGATGATGGCGCGCATGCAGGAGCAGGGGCACGACGTCCTCTACTACGAGAACATCGAGGGCGGTCACGGCGGCGCAGCGAACAACCAGCAGGCGGCGTTCATGAGCGCGCTGGCGTATGAGTTCTTGTGGCGGCAGTTGGCGCCGAAGTGAATGGTGGCTACGGGTGGACTCGAACCACCGACCTCAGCATTATGAGTGCCGCGCTCTAACCAGCTGAGCCACATAGCCACGAGTTGGAGATTTTGTCTTTTTTGTAATGCTTTGTCAAGGTTTATCTTCGTATGAGACTAAAAAAT
>CAMAUH010000506.1 GCA_945861365.1 Candidatus Kuenenia stuttgartensis | reverse complement strand
TGTCGCGCGGCCTGCGAGCGCATGGCGTCGGCACGGCCTCGATGCCGCTCGACGACCGCGCCACCATCCAGCGCGTGGTGCGGGAACTCGCGCCGGTCGCGATCGTGCACGGCGGTGCCGTCACCAATGTCGATGGCTGCGAGAGCGAGCCATTGCAGGCGTACCGCATCAACGGACTCGGCACCGCCTGGCTCGCCGAAGCGGCTGCCGCCGTGGGGTCGGCCCTGGTCCACGTCAGCACCGACTTCGTGTTCGACGGCGAGGCTCGCGGCGTTCCCTATGCGCCCGAGCATCCGGTGCGGCCGCTGTCGGTCTACGGCGCCAGCAAGCGACTGGGGGAAGAGGCCGTGCTCGCGTTCGGGCGCGCCGACTTCTACGTCGTGCGCACCAGCTGGGTGTTCGGCCCCGGCGGCAAGAACTTCCCGAAAGCGATCCTCGATCGCGCGCGCAGCGGCCAGCCGCTGAAGGTCGTCACCGACCAGGTCGGCCGGCCGACGATGGCGCTCGACCTCGCCGACGCGCTGCTTGACCTCGCGCGCCTGCGGCCGGCCGGCGGCATCTACCACGCCGCGAACGAGGGCCACTGCTCGTGGCACGCGTTCGCCGTCGGTGTGCTGCAAGCGGCCGGGCTCGGCAGCATCGAGGTCGGCTCGCAGTCGGCGGCCGATCTGAAGCGCCCGGCGCCGCGCCCGGCGTGGTCGGTGCTGGACACGCAGAAACTGACGCAGGTGCGCGGTGTGGCGATGCCGAGCTGGCAGGACGCCGTGCAGCGCTACCTCGCCCTCGATGCCGCCGCGGCGCCCGCGCGCGGCGGCAAGCAATACTGATCCTCACCCGGAATCTCGACCTTGAGCAAGATCCTCGTCACCGGCGGCGCCGGCTTCATCGGCTCCAATTTCGTCCGCATGCTTCTGCTCGGCAGCGACCACCAGGTCGTCAACGTCGATGCGCTGACCTACGCCGGCAATCTCGAGAACCTGAAGGACGTCGAGAAGCACGCGCGCAACACCTTCGTGAAGGGGGACATCGCCGACCCGGTCGCGATGGAAGCGGTGTTCGCCGAGCATCGCCCCGACGTGGTCGTGCACTTCGCCGCCGAGAGCCACGTCGATCGTTCCGTGCTCGACGCGACCGCGTTCGTGCGCACCAACGTCACCGGCACGCAGGTGCTGCTCGACAAGAGCCGCATCTACAAGGTGCAGCGCTTCGTGCACGTCAGCACCGACGAGGTCTATGGCTCGCTGGGTGCGTGGGGCTACTTCACCGAGGAGACGCCGATCCAGCCGAACTCGCCGTACTCGGCCAGCAAGGCCGCCAGCGACCTGCTGGTGCGCGCCGCGGTGCACACGCACCACATGGACTGCGTGACCACGCGCTGCTCGAACAACTACGGGCCGTTCCAGTTCCCGGAGAAGCTGATCCCGCTGATGATCGCCAACGCGCTCGAAGGCAAGCAGCTGCCGGTGTACGGCGACGGCAAGAACGTGCGCGACTGGATCCACGTGATGGACCACTGCGCCGGCATCAAGAAGGCGATGGAGCTGGGCAAGCCGGGCGAGGTCTACAACTTCGGCGGCGACGCCGAGCGCGAGAACCTGTTCGTCGTGAAGGAGATCCTGCGCCTCGTCGGCAAGGGCGAGGAGCTGATCAAGTACGTGACCGACCGGCCGGGCCACGACCGCCGCTACGCGATGGACTCGAGCAAGGCGCGCGCGGTGCTCGGCTGGACGCCGTCGCACACGTTCGAGTCGGGCCTGCGGCAGACGGTCGACTGGTACGTGCAGAACAAGCCGTGGTGGGAGCGCGTGCGCAGCGGCGCCTACCAGGCCTACTACCAGCAGCAGTACGGCAAGCGCTGATCCCTCAAGGCTGTTCGGCGCGCCCCGATTGCACGGCGCGCATCAGCGCCGCCAGGACCTGCATGTCGGCGACCGCTTGTTCGCCTGGGCACGGGTAGTCGTCGCGATCGTCGATCCAGCGCGCGAAGCGGCCGAGCAGTTCGGTGCGGATCGCGCCCCGGGCCAGCGGGTTCAACAGGTCGGCGCGCGCCAGCACCAACTCCTCGCCGGCGCGCGGATAGTCGAACACCTCGCCCTGGAAGGTGCTGCGGCCGCGCAGCCAGATGCGGTCGCCGGCGATCCGCACGCCGCCGTCGGTGCCGTGCACCGCGAACGACTGCACCGCGGTCAGGTGGCTGGCGATCAGCGTGGCCAGCACATTGCCGCGCAGGGCCAGGGTCGCGACGCCGCTGTCGTCGACCTCCGGCGAGAACAGGCGCGAGGCCTGGGCCGTGACCTGGGTGACGGCCCGCCCCGTCATCCAGCTGGTCAGATGCAGTAGCGGGGCCCCGGCGTCGAGGAACGGGTGCAGCCGCGGCGCCGTGGACGGTGCGTGCAGCATGGCGTCGTTGCCGCTGATCGCCTGCACGCAGGTGAGGCCGCCGAGCCAGTCGGCCGACAGCATGCGCCGCAGCTGTTCGATCACCGGGTCGCCGAGCCACGGCACCGCGACCCCCAAGCGCACCCCGGCCGCGTCGCAGCTGCGCTGCATCGCCTGGGCGGTCGCGAGGTCGGGAGCCATCGGCGCCTGCACGAGCACGTGGGCGCCTTGCTCGGCGGCGGCCTGCACCTGCTGCAGGCGCCGCGGCAGCGGTCCGGTCAGCAGCACGAAGTCGACGCCGCTGCCGAGCAGTTCGTCGAAATCGCCGGTCGAACGGCCGATGCCGGCTTCCGCTGCGAAGGCGTGCGCCGCACGCGCGTCTTCGTCGTGCACGATCACGATGTCGCAGTCGTCGTGCAGACGCACATGCAGCGCTGCGGCGCGACCGGCCGCCGTGCTGCCGGACAGGCCGACCCGCAGGGAGTTCACCTGCCCGAGCCTAGCAGGCGCCGCGCAGGCTGCCGCGGTGCGGCCGCGAAACTAGCCGCGGCGATGCCGCAGCAGCTGCAGCTGGCCGGTCAGTACCGCCAGCGCCGTCTCGGTGCGCAGCGGCCACGGACCACAGTGCACCGGATGGAAGCCGCGGCCATGCAGCGCATCGACCTCGTACGGCAGCAGGCCGCCATCGGGGCCGATCGCCAGGGCGAAGGCGCCAGCGAGCGGCGCCAGGGCATGCGTGCCGGTGGGGGCCGAAGGGTGGGCGACGAAGCGCTGCTGCGGCAGGTCCAGCAGGTCGAGGGTGTCCTCGACCATCGGCTTGAACAGGCTGCAGAACGTCACCCGCGGCAGGTGGGTGCGGCCGGCCTGTTCGAG
>CAMAUH010000505.1 GCA_945861365.1 Candidatus Kuenenia stuttgartensis | reverse complement strand
GCACGGTCGGCACGAGCACGTCCCCGGCATGCAGGGCAACGCGGTAGTGCCACCACTGGGCCTTGCCGAAGGTGTGCGTCGCCTCGGCGTTCGCAGTGATCGACTCGGTGGCGAAGCGATGCAGCCAGTAGCGGTAGTTGCCGCCGCCGCTGCCCTGGAACGGCTTCACGCGGAACACGTACTTGCCGGCCGCCGGAGCGCGCACCCACAGTTCACTGTGCGTGCCCGCGCCATCGTTGCTGCCGAGCAGGTTGCCTTCGGCGTCGACCAGTTCGAGCACCGGGTCGAACTCGTTGCTGTCGACCTTGCACCACAGCATCTCGTCGCGCTCGACGGCCAGCTCCCACACGTCGGTGAGGCCTGGGGTCAGCAGCTTGTGCTGCTCGAAGTCGCGGCCCGGCACGACCTGGTGCAGGGTCTCCTGCGCGGATCCAGGTGAGGCGAACCACGTCAGGGAAAGGGCGGCGAGAAGGGCGGTCGCGCGGTTCGGCATGCTGCAGAGACCCGCGAACCTGGCCGGCCTTACATGGCGCTGTCGATTCCCGGAGCTTGCAGGCGTCGCACCAGCGCCGCATGCGCGGGCCCCGCCGCCGCCACGCCGGCCTCGACTGCATTGCGCAGACCCCGCTTGTCGCCGCGCAGCAGTGCCGCGAGATCGAGCGACAACCCAGGGAACACGGTGCTGTGCAGCTGGCCACGCGCATCAGGCTCCTGGCGAACGTACGCGTCGTCGCACAGCACGAACCAGTCGATCACGCCATCGTCGACGCGATGCACGACGTACTCGATCACCCCATTGCGCCGGTACGCCGCGAGCTTCGGGTGCAGGTCGTAGCTGGCCGAGCTGGCGGCAACCTCGATGACCAGTTCGGGCGGGCCATCGACGTAGCCGCTGCCATCGATCCGCGAACGGCCGCCCGCGCGGATGGGCAACCGCAGCATCAGGTCGGGCTGCGGCTCGTTGTCGAGGTCCAGACGGACGGTGCAGTTGTGCACGCTGTCGAGCCCTGGCGTCAGGAACTCGTAGCAGAGCAACCAGGACATGAAGTAGTGCTCCGGCAGGCCATGCCGGTCGTAACGAACTGCGGATGCCATGTAGACGACCCCCTCGATGAGTTCGGCCTTCTTCACGTGCGGCATCGCGGCGTAGCGCCGCTCGAACTCCATGCGGGTCAGGCGGTCGCCTGCGCACAACTCGGGAACTCGGGGAGATGTCGTCATGAGATGAGCCATACCTCCAGGGGATCGGAGACCTGAACTTCCGACAGACTACTTCGAGAATCCTCTGCAGTGGCAGCCCAGCGGCTTCACCGTGGCCCCGCCGGCACGCGCCGTTGCAGGAAGTCGGCGAGCGACGCATACAGGTGCGCGCGCGTGCCCTCGCCCTCGGCGATGCCGTGCGAACGGTTCGGGTAGGCGAGGAACTCGAACAGCTTGCCGTGCTTCACCAGCTCGTCGACGAGGCGTTCGCTGTTCTGGTAGTGCACGTTGTCGTCGCCGGTGCCGTGCACCAGCAGCAGCTTGCCGGCCAGGTTCTTCGCGAACGTGATCGGCGAGCACTGCCGGTAGACCTCCGGGAACTGGCGCGGGTCGCCGCAGTACCGCTCCTGGTAGATCGTGTCGTACAGCGTGATGTCGGTGACCGGCGCCACCGACATGCCGGCTGTGAACAGGTCCGGGTAGCGGAACAGCATGTTCAGCGTCATCGCGCCGCCGCCCGACCAACCCCAGATCGCCTGCCGCTGCGGATCCATCCACGCGTGCTGCTTGCGCAACGCCAGCACGGCGGCATTCCAGTCGGCGGAGCTGGTGATGCCGATCTTCTGGAACAGCGCCTTGCGCCAGTCGCGCCCCTTCGGCGCCGGCGTGCCGCGCGCGTCGATCGACATCACGACGTAGCCGAGCTGCGTCAGCCAACGGTGGAACAGGTGGTGATTGAGGTCCCACGTGTCCTTGACCGTCTGCGACCACGGCTCGCCATACACGTGGAACACGACCGGCCACCTCTTCGCTGCATCGAACCCGGGCGGGAACATCGTCCACGTGTCGAGCTCGATGCGTTCATCGCCCTGCTGCAACTTCACCACGCCGAACGCGACCTCGCCGAGAGCCAGCTTCGCCACACGATCGGCGAGCGGGCGATTGTCGACCAAGGTCCGCACGCTCTCGTGGCCGGCCAGGCGCACGACCTCGACATGTGGCGGGAAACCCATGCTGGAGAACGTGTGCAGCGCCAACCGTCCATCCGGACCGACCGCGTACTGGTGCCAGCCACCGAACACCTGTCCCTCGCTCCGCGCAGCCTGGTCTCCGGGCGGCCCACTGCCGTAGCGACGATCGCCCACTTGCGACCAGACGTTGCCTGACTCCACGCGCCACAGCGTCTGCCCCGTCGCGCCACCCGGCCCCTTGCCGGCCAGCACGTACAGACGGCCCGCTTCTGCGTCGAAGTGCGCGACCTCGATCACATCGAACCCGCTCGTCAACGCCACCTTGGTGACCAGCACGTGCTTGCCGCGCGTATCCCACTCGACCGTGCCGCACTGCCGGAACCGCGGCTCCCCTTCCTTCGCAAACGCGGTGTCGCTGGTCCAGAAGAACTTGTCGCCGCCATACACCCACCGGAAGTCGTCGCGCACATCGACGTATGCTTCGTCGCGCTCTTCGTGCACGACGCGGCACGCGCCGGTCTTCACGTCGTAGCCGAGCACCTGCAGCACGTTCTGCGCGCGCGGCAGCCACTGCACCATCAGCTCCTGCCCTTTCGGGTGCCACTCCATGCGCGGCAGGTAGGTCTCGCGCGGCTCGCCCGGCGTCGCCATCCAGCGGACCGCGCCGCCGTTCGCGGACACGACGCCGACCTTGCACGCCGAGTTCAAAGTGCCCGCCTTCGGATACTGCACCGGCACCGGCCTCGCGTACCGATCGCTGAGGTTGTCGATCATCACGAACTCGCCGACACCGCTGCAGTCGAGCTGCCAGAACGCGATCGAGCTGCCATCAGGGCTCCAGCGGAAGCCGTCGCGGCAGTCGAACTCCTCCTCGTAGACCCAGTCGAACGTGCCGTTGATGGTCGTGCGCGAGCCATCCTTGGTCAGCCGCGTCTGCAACTTCGTCGCGACGGCTTCCACGTACAGATCGTTCTGCGCCACGTACGCGACGCGCGTGCCGTCCGGCGACCACTTCGCGAACTGAAGCGTCGACACCGGCAGTGCCCCGCCGAGCCGCTGCGGTTCCTTCGTCCCATCGAGCGGCAGCACGT
>CAMAUH010000504.1 GCA_945861365.1 Candidatus Kuenenia stuttgartensis | reverse complement strand
CGTAGATCAGGAACAGCGCGATCGCGAAGCCGCCGGCCAGCGAGACCAGCAGGTCGGCCTGCTTCTTCTGGTCGCCCTGGAAGCCGAACGACAAGCCCGGGTGGCGGGCCATCAGTCGCGGCAGCACTTCGCTGCGCAGGCGCCCGTTGATCGCGTTCGGGCTGGCGTCGGGATCGCCTTCGTCGACCTCGCCGCTGACGCGCAGCGCGCGCTTGCGATCGACGCGCGTGATCGACGCCGCGGCGCGGCCGGTGGTGGCGTCGGCCACTTCGCCGAGCGGCACCTCGTCGCCGGCGGGCGTGCGGATGCGCAGTTGCGCCAGGTCCTGCAGCGAGCGACGACCGGTCTCCGGGTAGCGGACCATCACCTTGACGTCGTCGCGGCCGCGCTGCACGCGCTGCGCTTCTTCGCCGAAGAACGCCTGCCGCACCTGGCGGGCGAGGTCCTGTTGCGCGAGGCCCAGCGATTCGGCCTCGGCGCGGATGTGCAGTTCGATCTCGGGCTTGCCCTGCCGGAACGAGCTGCTGACGTCCTTCACCTCGGGCATGGTGCGCAGCTCCTGCTCCAGTTCGCCGATCGCGGTGCGCAGCACCGCGGGATCGGCGTGGTAGAGCTCGACGTCGATGTCCTTGCCGGTGCTGAAGAACGAGGTCGTGAACTGCAGGTCGACCGCGTCGGGGATCGCACCGATCCGTTCGCGCATGCGCGCCATCAGCACGTCGCTGGCGACCTCGCGCCGTTCGGACGGCAGCAGCTGCACGTTGAGCTCGGCGAGGTGCGAGCCGGAGGCGAACTGCGCGTTGCGCTGGCCACCGTTGCGCGCCTGCTCGGCGGCGTAGGGCTGCGAGCCGACGGTCGCCAGCATGTGCTCGAGCACGGCGGGCTCGCCGGGCCGGCTGGCGTCGAACTCGGCGCAGACGGCGCGGGCTTCGTGCTCGATGCGGGCCAGCTGGCGGGCGGTGATCGCGATCGGCGTGCCCTGCGGCAGCACCAGCGACACGACGATGTTGTCGCCGTCGACGGTCGGGAAGAACACGAAGCGCGGGTGCCCGGCGGCGACGCTGGCGAAGCACACCATCAGCAGCGCGATCGCGCCGGCGATGGTCGCGTAGCGCCAGCGCAGCGTCAGTTCGAGGATCGGCTGGTAGACGGTGCGCGTGACGACGTCGAGGCCGCCCTGGAACGCGTTCTGAACGGCCGCCAGCGCGCGGGCCGGCCACCATTGCCGCGCCGGGTCGTAGACGCGCATCTTCGCCAGGTGCGCGGGCAGGCACAGTTGCGACTCCGTCAGGCTGATCAGCAGCACCGGGATGACGATCAGCGGGATCACGCGCCACACCTGCGCATCGGCGCCGGGCACCGAGAACAGCATCGGCAGGAACGCCGCCACCGTCGTCGTCACCGACGCGAACACCGGCACGCGGACCTCGCGGCCACCGAGCAGCGCCGCCAGCAGCGGCGAGCGGCCGGCCTTGCGGTGCAGCACGACGTTCTCGCCGACGACGATCGCGTCGTCGAC
Source organism: Candidatus Kuenenia stuttgartensis (assembly GCA_945861365.1). Taxonomy (GTDB): domain Bacteria; phylum Planctomycetota; class UBA1135; order UBA1135; family UBA2386; genus UBA2386. Next base: position 1,756 of record CAMAUH010000504.1, on the reverse strand, counting down.
GACGATGCCGAGCACCAGCAGGAACGCGAACAGCGAGATCATGTTGATCGACACGCCGAACACCGGCATCAGCGCCACCGCACCGAGGAACGACACCGGGATGCCGATCGCGACCCAGATCGCGACGCGCAGTTCGAGGAACAGCGCGAGGATCACGAACACCAGCACCAGGCCCTGCAGCGCGTTGCTGAACAGCAGGTCGATGCGGCCGCGCAGGATGATCGACTCGTCGCGCCAGGTCGCCATGCGCACGCCATCGGGCAGCGTGAGCGAGCCGGGGCCCGCGACCCATTCCCGCACCGCGGCGGTGACCGCGAGCGCGTCCTGCTCGCCGACGCGGAACACCTTCAGCAGCACCGCCGCCTTGCCGTCGAAGCGCGCGGCGAGGTCGTCCTCGGCGAAGCCGTCGACGACGCGGGCGACATCGCCGACCGTCACGCGCGTGCCATCGGGGCGCGTCAACAGCCCGATCGACGCGAACTGCGCGCCGCGGTAGGCCTGGCCCTGCACGCGCAGCAGCGTCTGGCCTTCGTCGGCCTTGATGGCGCCGGCCGGCAGGTCGAGGCTGCCGCGCCGCACCGCGTTGGCGACCGCGTCGAACGTCAGGCCGTGGCGCCGCAGATCCTCCTCTGCCAGTTCGATGGTGATCTCGTACGGCCGCGTCGCGGCGATCTCGACCTGCGTCACCTGGGGCAGCGCGGCGAGCGCTTCGCGCGCCTGCTCGGCGACGCGCTTCAGCACCACCTCGTCGGCGTCGCCGTAGATCGAGACGTTGACGACCTCCTTGCGCACGACCAGCCGCGACACGATCGGCTCCTCGCTGTCGGCGGGCAGGTTGGTGATCGCGTCGACGCGGTTCTTGACGTCGGCGAGCACCTGCTCGATGTCGGCGGCTTCGAGCGCCTCGATGACCACCATGCCCATGCCTTCGTTGGCGGTCGACGTGACCTTGTCGACGCCGGTGATGCCCTCGACGGCTTCCTCGATGCGCAGGCAGATGCCGAGTTCGACCTCGGCGGGCGTGGCGCCGGGGTACGGCACCTGCACCGTCACGATGGCCGGCGCGATCTCCGGGAACACCTCACGGCGCACCTTGCCGGTCAGCAGGGCGGCGATGCCGGCGACGGTGAACGTCAGCGCCAGCAGCGTCGCGGCGACGTGGTTCATCGTGAACCACGCGAAGAAGCCGCTCTTCTCCTCGGCCGGGATGGTCGGATCGTCGTGCACGGTTCACCTCACCCCGGTCGTCGGTTCGGCGGCCGTGGCCCGCACGCGCATGCCGTCGGTCGCGGTGTCGAGCGTCGTGACGCAAACGCGTTCGCCCGCGCGCAGGCCGCTGCGCACCAGCACCCGGTCCGCTTCGGCGCGCAGCACGTCGATGGTGCGGTGGCGCAGCGTGATCTCGAACAACGGCAAGCCGCCGGCGAAGCCGCGCAGGCGCGGCACCGCGACCAACACGGCGTCCTCGCCGCGCAGGGCCTTGGTCGGGATCACCAGCGCGCCGGCGCTGCGCACGCCTTCGATGCGCGCATGCACGAACGTGCCGACGAACAGCGGCGGCCGCTTGTCGTCGGGCCCGCGCGCGTAGGCGTCGTCGACCCGCGCGACCAGCGTCAGCTGCCGCGTGCGGCGATCGACCTCGCCCTCGGTGCGAACGATGCGGCCCTGCCACTCGTGGTGGTCGCCGGCGAACTCCGTCGTCAGCGTCACGCGCGGTCCCTGGCCCGGCGCCGCCGGACCATGCAGCGGCAGCTCG
>CAMAUH010000503.1 GCA_945861365.1 Candidatus Kuenenia stuttgartensis | reverse complement strand
CGAGGAGAGCGACATCGTGCTCGGCCTCGGCATCGGTGCCGACGACTACATCACGAAGCCGTTCAGCCCGCGCGAGCTGGTGGCCCGCGTGAAGGTCGTGCTGCGGCGCGGGCCGCTGCGCGAACAGAGCGGCATGGGCGAACGGGTGGTGCGCGGCACCCTGACCATCGACATGGGCCGGCACGAGGCCCGCGTCGGCGAGCAGCTGCTGACCCTGACGCCGACCGAGATGCGACTGCTGCACTTCCTGGCTTCCCATCCCGGGCGGGTGTTCCCGCGGTCGCACTTGCTGACCCGCGTGATCGGCGAAGACGCGATCGTCACGGACCGCAACATCGACGTGCATGTTCGGGCGCTGCGGCAGAAGCTCGGTGAGAACGGCTCGTGCATCGAGACCGTGCGCGGCGTCGGCTATCGTTTCGCCGAAGCCACCAAGTGAGCCGCCGAGCCGGCGCGGGTGGCGCTCGGTCATGACCATCGTCGCCTTCGTCCTGGGTTCACTGCTGGCGATCTGCCTGATCCGCCTTGCCGCGGCCGGCAAGGCTCGGCGGGCTGCGGAGCTCGCGGCCAAGGCTTCCAGTGCGGCAGAACAGGCGGCCCGGCGCGAGGTCGCACACCTGGTCGCGGCACTGGCGGGTGCGAGCGAAGGCTTGCTGGTGCTGGACGCCGAGGATCGCCTGATCGCCAACAACCCCGCGGCGGAACAGCTGGCCGAGTTGCCGACTCCCGCGCACGGCCGACGCCTGACGGAGCTGATCGACTGGCCTTCGCTGCACAAGGCGCTGCAGACCGCCCGAAGCTCCGGGGAACCACAGGTCGCCGACATCGACGACGAGATCACCGGCCGTTCGCTGGTGCTGCGGGTGCGGGCGCTGCCCGGCTTCGGTGCCGTGGTGGGGTTGGACGACTCGAGCCAGTTGCGGCGACTCGAGTCGCTGCGCCGCGACTTCGTCGCCAACGTCTCGCACGAACTGAAGACGCCGCTGGCGGCGATCCAGGGCTTCGTCGAGACGCTGCAGGATGACGCCGAGATGCCGGAGGCGACGCGCCAGCGGTTCCTCGAACGCATAGCCCGACAGACCGAACGGTTGAAGACGCTCGTGCACGACCTGCTGACGCTGTCTCGACTCGACGATGGGCGCGTCGGCACCGCCGAGCCGACCGATTTCGCGGCGGTCGTTCGCGAAACGGTGCGCGACCTGCATTCGCTCGCCGACAAGCAGCGCCTGCGGTTCGCAGCGGAGGGGAGCGACATCGCCGCCTGGGTCGCGGCGGACCGCGAAGCGCTGCGCCAGGTGGCCGGCAACCTGATCGACAACGCGATCAAGTACACGCCTGCAGGTGGCCAGGTGCGGGTCGTGCTACAGCGGCGGGAAGGGCGGGCCGTGCTCGAAGTCATCGACACCGGCATCGGGCTCGCGCCGGAAGACCAGGCGCGCGTGTTCGAGCGGTTCTATCGGGTCGATCGCGCCCGTTCTCGCGATGCCGGCGGCACGGGCCTCGGCCTGTCGATCGTCAAGAACACCGTGAAGGGGCTCGGCGGGGAGATCGGTGTCCGCAGTGAACTCGGCCACGGCAGCACCTTCACCGTCGAGCTGCCGCTGACGCCGCCGCCCGCCGGCGAAGCGGGCGGCTGACCAGGCTCACTGGATCACGGCGCCGCGGGCGGCGAACTCTTCGCTCTTCGCCGCCATGCCCTTCTTCGCGTACTCGCGCACTTCCTCGGTGATCTTCATCGAACAGAAGCGCGGGCCGCACATCGAGCAGAAGTGCGCGACCTTGGCGCCGTCCTGCGGCAGCGTCGCGTCGTGGTACTTGCGCGCCGTCTCCGGGTCGAGCGCCAGGTTGAACTGGTCCTCCCAACGGAACTCGAAGCGCGCCTTGCTGAGCGCGTTGTCGCGATCTTGCGCGCCCTTGTGGCCCTTGGCGAGGTCGGCCGCGTGCGCGGCGATCTTGTAGGTGATGACGCCCTGCTTGACGTCCTCGCGGTCGGGCAGGCCGAGGTGCTCCTTCGGCGTCACGTAGCACAGCATCGCGGTGCCCATGCTGCCGATGATCGCGGCACCGATGCCCGACGTGATGTGGTCGTAGCCGGGAGCGATGTCGGTCGTCAGCGGGCCGAGCGTGTAGAACGGCGCCTCGTGGCAGACCGCGAGCTGGCGGTCCATGTTCTCCTTGATCAGATGCATCGGCACGTGGCCGGGACCCTCGATCATGGTCTGCACGTCGTGCTCCCACGCGATCTTGGTCAGCTCACCGAGCGCTTCGAGTTCGCCGAACTGCGCCGCGTCGTTGGCGTCCGCGATCGAGCCGGGCCGCAGCCCGTCGCCGAGCGAGAACGACACGTCGTAGCGCTGCATCAGCTCGCAGATCTCGCGGAAGCCCGTGTACAGGAAGTTCTCCTGGTGATGGTGCAGGCACCACTTCGCCATGATCGAACCGCCGCGCGACACGATGCCGGTGACGCGCTCGGCGGTCAGTGGCACGTGGCGCAGCAGCACGCCGGCGTGGATCGTGAAGTAGTCGACGCCCTGCTCGGCCTGCTCCTCGAGCACCTCGAGGTACATCTTCAGGTTCAGGTCCTCGACGCGGCCCTGCACCCGCTCGAGCGCTTCGTAGATCGGCACCGTGCCGATCGGCACCGGGCTGTTGCGCAGGATCCACTCGCGCGTGTCGCGCAGGTTCTTGCCGGTGCTGAGGTCCATCACCGTGTCGGCGCCCCAGCGGATCGACCACTGCAGCTTCTCGACCTCTTCGTCGATCGAGCTGCCGAGCGCCGAGTTGCCGATGTTGGCGTTGATCTTCACCAGGAAGTTGCGGCCGATGATCATCGGCTCGCACTCCGGGTGCTTGCGGTTGGCGGGGATGATCGCGCGGCCGCGGGCGATCTCGCTGCGCACGAACTCGGGATCGCAGTTCTCGCGGATCGCCACGAACCGCATCTCCTCGGTGACGATGCCGCGCCGCGCGTAGTGCATCTGCGAGAAGTTGCGGTCGCCGCGCGCGACCCGTGCGTCGACCCACGGCTGCCGGCGCTTGGGCAGCCCTTGCTGCGGCGCGTGGCCTTGCGGGCCGGTGGTGTCGTAGACACGCACCACGTCGCCGTTGGTCAGATGGATGTCGCGCGCAGGCACCTGCAGGTCGCCGACCTGGATCTTGTGCGAGCGGGGGAAGGACTCGGCCAACGGCCGCAGGCCCTGGGAAGGAACGTTCGTCATGGCTGCTGTTTCCTACGCCGGTGCGAGCCGGATCAGGTTCGAGGGGTGCATCTCAGCCCGCTTCG
>CAMAUH010000502.1 GCA_945861365.1 Candidatus Kuenenia stuttgartensis | reverse complement strand
GGGAGCGGTGTGCCCGGTGGGCGCGAAGTGGGCTGCGAACGGGCGCAGACGAGGGTGGTTGACCGGGTGGGCGAGGGCGCGCGGGTGCGGCGGGATGGCGCGGAGGGGTTCCGGGTGGTCCGGGACCGCTGCTTGAAGTTCCTATCCCCGGCCGGCTGCCGCTCGAAGTGATCGCCGCGGTGCGCGCGCGCGTGTCGGGCGGCTTCGGCGTCGGCGCGCGCTTCCTCGGCGACGAAGCGATCGCCGGCGGCAGCGACCTCGCCGACGCGTGCGCGCACGGCGTGGCGTTCGCGCGCGCGGGCTTGCACTTCCTGTCGATCAGCAAGGGCGGCAAGTTCGACGACGCCAAGCAGCCCAACGTCGGCGAAGCGGCGTATCCGTACACCGGGCCATCGGGCCACGAGTGCATGCCGACGGTGCGCAGCGACGCGCGCGGGCCGTTTGGCCGCAACGTCCCGCTCGCCGCCGCAATTCGCGCCGCCGTGCGCGCCGCCGGCTGCGACACGCCGGTGGTGACCGCCGGCGGCATCTGCGACTTCGGCCAGGCCGAGGCGATCCTCGCGGTCGGCGACGCCGACTACATCGCCGCCGCGCGCCAGAGACTCGCCGATCCCGATTGGTGGGAGAAGATGCGGCGCGGCCGCGGCAGCGAGGTGCGCCGCTGCATCTTCACCAACTACTGCGAAGGCCTCGACCAGAAGCACAAGGAAGTGACCTGCCAGCTGTGGGACCGCGAGTTCGCGGGCGAAGAGGGCGCGCGCGCGGCGCGGAGCGCGGATGGCAAGCGACGGTTGGTCGCGCCGCCGTGGCAGCCGGCGACGGCCGAGTAGCCGATCGCGCACGGTCGACCCAGCCGACCCGCACGCGTCAGCGAGGCCAGCGGCGAGTCTGCGTCCGGCGGCTCGCGTTGCGCGCCGTCACTGCGGCGCGTCGCCAGCGTCCATCGCCCAACGGGCCGCCTGCGTCGGGCGGTCGGTGCCGATGCGCGCGATGCCGAGTTCGCGCAGCGCCTGCCACGCTTCGGGGCGATCGGGCGCGCCCCAGAAGCGCAGCTCGCGGCCTTGGGCGCGCGCGCGGGTGGCGAGGCTGGCGAGGCGCGCTCGCTCGGCGGCAGTGAGTTCGTCGGTGCCGGTCCAATTGGAGACGCGCGACCACGCGTCGCTGATCCACGGCACGAGGTCGGCGGGCGGCGGCGGCACGGCGTCGAGGTCGACGAGCCGGCCGTCGAGCGCGCACCAGCGGTCGCGTTCGGCGGCGAGCAGCGCGCGCGGGCGGCTGCCGGAGAGGATCACGGTCACGGGCCCGCGTTCGACGCGGCCGTCGACGAAGCGCGTGAGCATCGGCGCGAAGTCGGCGAGCTCCGCGCGCAGCGCGCGGTACACAGCGTCGCCGTCGGCCTTGATGTCGACGAGCAGCACGAAGGGCCGCAGCGGGTCGCGCGACAGCGACTCGGTGCCGTGCGCGGCGACGTGCGCGCGCAGCGGTTCGAGGTAGAGCGCGCGCAGCGTGCGGCCGGCGCGCAGCTGCCAGCGCTCGTGGCCGACGCGCAGTTCGCCGTCTTCGAGGAAGACGTCGGCTTCGACGCTGCCGAGGCCGAGCGCGAGCGCGCGCTGTAGGGGTGCGGGCTGCAGGTAGTCGTTGTGGCCGTGCAGGATGGCGGTGGCGGTGGCGGCGGTGGTGGTGGCAGCGCCCGCCACATCACCGTCGCCAAGGATCGGATCGCCCGCCGCGCACGCAGAAATCGCAACTAGCGACAGCTGCAGCGCGAGCGACGGCATCGGCCTCATCGCCGCACGGTACGCCTCCCGCGATTCGTCCGGAATAGCGCGCCGACGACCTGCGTCGGACAGCGCGCACCTGACAAGGAACCACATGCACCACCAACTGCGTTCGCTCGCCGCCGCGGCGATCCTCTTCCCGATCTGCAACGCCTTCACGAATGCGCCCGAGCTGGCGTCCCAGGGCGACCCGACGCGCAGCGCGCCTGCGGCCGTCGCGGCGGCCGCCGATCCGTTCGTGCTGCCCGCCGGCAACCTCGAGCTCGCCGACGTCGTCGCGCGCGCCTCGGAGTACCTCGGCTGCAACGTGCTGATCCAGAAGGGCGCGCTGCCGGACGCCGGCAAGGCGCCGCTGACGCTGCAGCGCGGCCTCAAGACCGACCGCGCCGGCTGCGAGGAGTTCCTCGCCACCGCGCTCGCGCACTACGGCATGACGCTGACATACGTCGACAGCAAGCAGACGACGATGGAGGCGCTCCACCCGAACACCGCCAACGCCGAGCGCGCACTGCACCGCGCGACGCCGCGCACCGTCGACGAGGTGCTCGCGCGGCCCGACCTCGCCATGCCGGCGACGGTCGTCGTCGAGGTCAAGCACTGCAGCCTCGGCGAGGCGCTGTCGGGCATGCAGCCGTTCGTCGCGCGCGGCAAGGGCATCGGCATCGGCCTGACCGTCGGCCAGCTCGGCGACAGCAAGCGCCTGCTGATGGTCGGCCTGCAGACCGAGATCGCGCAGGCGCTCGCGGTGCTGCGCGCCGTCGATCGCCCCGAGGCCGCGACCGAGGCGCTGCGCCGCGAACGCGACCGCGAGGTCGAGCAACTGCAGCGCCGCATCGACGGCGTCGAGCGCATGCTGAAGGCGGCGAACAAGCCGGCCGACGGCAAGTGAGCGAGCGCGCTCACCCGCGCGCCAGCAGGTTGACCAATACCCGCAGCGCGCCTTCGTGGCCGCGGCGCAGCTGGCGATACAGCGCCAGCGAGCAGTAGACGAAGTCGCCGCGGCCGAACTGCGTGACGAGCAGCGCGCCCTGGTGCGGCTGCTTGTCGCCGGGGTCCTGCATCGCCAGCAGCGGCGTCCACGCCGCGTCCCACGTCTTGGGGAAGTTGAGGCCGCGCTCCTGCACCCAACCGGCGAAGTCGGCTTCGCCGAGCGCGTGCGGTTGCGTCAGCAGCGCGTGCGCCGGCTGCAGGAACGTCACCGCGGCGTTCTCGTCGGTCACGCGCTCCTCGCCGACGGTCAGCGCGAACGGCGCCAGCGCCGGCCGGCCGTCCTTCTCGTTCCACTCGCCGCTCTTGTGGTACATCGCGACGACGCGGCCGCCGCCGCGGCAGTACTGCTGCAGGCGGTCGCGCAGCTCGGCGAGTTCGGGGCGGTGGAAGTACGCGCGGATGTCGAGCAGCACCGTCGAGAACTCCTCGAGCTTCGCCATCGCCAGCGCGTCGCGATCGAGTGCGGTGAACTGCACACCGAGGTCGGCGAGCGCGCGCTCCGTCGAATCGTCGGGGCCGCGC
>CAMAUH010000501.1 GCA_945861365.1 Candidatus Kuenenia stuttgartensis | reverse complement strand
CTGCGAACCCAGGCGCGGCAAGGGTTCACTTGATGTTCGGTATCCGTTAGGTATACCGCGAGCGTGGCCCTGCTGCTCGCTCGCACGCACTACTCCCTGCTGACCGCGCCGGCGTCGCCGCGGGCGCTGTGTGAGGAAGCGGTGCGGTGCGCGCTGCCGCACCTGGTGCTGGCCGACAGCAACGCGCTGTATGGGCTGCTGCCGTTCGCGCGCGAAGCGGCGCGCGTCGGCCTGCAGGCGGTGTTCGGGTGCGAGTTGGTGCACCGCGGCCGGCGGCTCATAGCGATCGCGCGCGACCGCACCGGCTACGGCTCGCTGTGTGCGCTGCTGAGCGAACTGCACGGCGTCGGCGGTGAGCAACTCGCGGAGCCCGAACCGTTCGACCTGCCGCGCGCCTGCGAGCGGTTGGCCGCGGGGCTGTGGTTCCTGTGCGGGGATCCGCGCCTGCTGCCCGAACTCAGCGTGCGCGTGCCCCGCGCGCAGCTGCTGGTGGCGTTGCCGCGGCGCGATGGTGCGGCGACCACGTTCGACGAGCGCGAGCTCGAGGTCGCCACCGAACCGACCAGCGGCCGCAAGTTGCCGGATCCGGGTCCGCCGGCGCCGCGCGCGCTGTTGCGGGAACTGGCGCAGCAGCTGGAACTGCGCTGTTGCGCCGTGCACGACGTGTGGTTCAAGGGCCCGGGCGATCGCGCGTTGCACCAGTTCTTCCTGGCGGTGAAGTGGAACCGCGGTCTGCGCGGCGGCGATGCGACCATCGACCTGCGCGGCATCCCGCAGGCCAGCGCCGGCGCGCACCTGCCGACCGCGGCCGCGTGGCGCTTTGGCCACGACGATGTGCCGGAGGCGCTGGCGGTCGCCGACGAAGTGCTCGCCAGCTGCACGCTGGCGTTCCCCGAACGCGCGCCGCCGATCTTCCCGCCGGTCGACCTGCCGGCCGACGTCTCCGCCGTGCAGCGATTGCGTCAGCTGGTGCAGCCGGGCTTGCGGCAGCGCCACGGTGACGCCGAGGCCGCGCGCGCGCGTTGCGAGCACGAGCTCGCGGTGATCGAACGCATGGGCTTCGCGCCGTACTTCCTCGCGGTCACGGCGATCGCCGACCTCGCGCGCGCGCGCGACATCCCGTTCGTCGGCCGCGGTTCCGCCGCCGACAGCCTGGTCGCGCACTGCCTCGGCCTCACCGACGCCGATCCGCTGCGCTACGGCCTGTTGTTCGAGCGCTTCCTGAACGAGGGGCGCACCGACCTGCCCGACATCGACCTCGACTTCTGCTGGCGGCGCCGCGACGAACTGATCGACGCGGTCTACGCGCACTTCGGCCGCGCCCACGTCGCCCGCATCGCGACCTACAACACCTGCGGCGCGCGCGCGGCCTACCAGGAGGCCGCCAAGGTGCTCGGCGTGCCGGCCGCCGAGGCCGCACGGCGCAGCAAGCTGCTGCCGTGGCATGTGCGACCCGGTGTCGATCTCGCGCAGGTCGCTGCCGACACGCCGGGCTTCTTCGCCCGCAGCGGCGGCCGCGGCAGCGTCGCCGACGGCAGCCTGCTGCCGCCGGAACGCGAACGGCAGTTGCTGTGCTTCGCGCAGGCGCTGCTCGAGGCGCCGCGCCACCTCGGCATCCATCCGGGCGGTGTCGTCATCACGCCCGCACCGATCCGCACGCACGCGCCGCTCGAACGGGCGGCGAAGGGCGTCGTCGTCACGCAGTACGACATGCACTTCGTCGAAGGCCTCGGCATGGTCAAGATCGACCTGCTCGGCAACCGCGCGTTGACGATCGTGCACGACTGCACCGCATCGCTGCGCGCGCAGGGTGTCGCGGTGCCCGACCTGCAGCGCATCGCCGAGGACGACGAACGCACCGGCACGCTGCTGCGGCACGGCCGCACGCTCGGCTGCTTCCAGGTCGAATCGCCGGCGATGCGCACGCTGCTGCAGCAGCTCGGTGCGGTGACGATGGATCGCGTGATCCAGGCGGTGGCGCTGGTGCGGCCCGGCCCCGCCGCCGCGGGCATGAAGGACGCGTTCGTGCTGCGTGCGCGCGGTCGCGAGGCGGTCACCGCGGCGCACCCGCTGCTGGCCGAGGTGTTCGCCGACACCTTCGGCATCATGCTGTACCAGGAGGACGTGATCCGCGCGGCGATGGTGCTGGCCGGCGTCGATGCCACCGCCGGCGACACGCTGCGGCGGCGGCTCGGCAAACGCGGCGACCACGCTGGCGAACTCGACGCGTTCGTCGTCGCGGGCCTGCGCCGCGGCCTGCCGCGCCAGGCCCTCGAACAGGCGTGGGCCGAGATGGTGCGCTTCGCCGCGTACTCGTTCTGCAAGGCGCACGCGGTGACCTACGGCCGCCTCGCCTACCGCTGCGTCTACCTGAAGGCGCGCTGGCCGGCCGCGTTCCTGGCAGCCCTGCTGCAGAACGACGCCGGCTACTTCTCGCCCGGCGTCTACGCGGAGGAAGCCAAACGCCTCGGTGCATCGCTGCGGGCGCCGTGCGTGCAGCATGGCCGCGGCGAACACGAACTGCTCGATGGCCACACGATCCGCATCGGGCTCGCGCACGTGCACGGCGTGTCGGCGCGCACCGTGCAGGCGATCGCCACCGCGCGCGCGTGCGGCGGCGCGTTCCGTTCGTTCGAGGAGTTCCTGCAGCGCGTGCGGCCGGCCCGCGACGAAGCCGAAGCGCTGGTGCAGGTCGGTGCCTGTGCGGCGTTCGGCGCCTCGCGCCCCGAGCTGCTGTGGCGGCTGCAGGTCGCCAGCACGAAGCAGGGCCAGCTGGTCGCGCAGCGCACCGCCGAAGCCGCGCGCGGTGCGTTGTTCGCCGACGCGATCACGCCGCGCGCCGTGCACTACCCGGCGCTGCCCGAGTTCGACGAACGCAAGCAAGGCGAGATCGAGCTGCGCCTGCTCGGCTTCACGCTCGGCAGCCACGCGGTCGACGTGCTGCTGCGCCGCGGTGAGCTGGTGGTGCCGCCGCATTGCGTGCCGTGCGGCGACCTGGAGCGGCATCTCGACCGCACGATCGCCATCTGCGGCTTCGCGGTGGCGTTCCGCGGCCACCGCACCGAGCAGGGCGCGATGTGCTTCGTCACGATCGAGGACGGCACCGGCATCGTCGAGGCGACGCTGTTCCCGAAGGTGTACGAACGCTGCGGCGGGTTGCTGCAGGGCCGCGGGCCGTACGTCGTCAAGGGTGTCGCCGAGGAACGGCTCGGCGGTGTGGGGCTGCGCGTGCTCGAGGTCGCGCTGGCGGTGAGGCCGCGGGAGACACAGGGTCCGGGGTGATGGTCGATGGCG
>CAMAUH010000500.1 GCA_945861365.1 Candidatus Kuenenia stuttgartensis | reverse complement strand
CACGTGTCGATCGGCAGGCTGCGCGACGTCTACGACCAGGCGCACCCGCACGGCCGCGCCCGCAGCGCCGGCACGCCGTAGCGCAGCGGCGCTCCCGATCAGTACTTGGCGCGGTAGGCGTCCCACATCGCCGCGTGCCACGGGATCCAGGCCCGGTGCCACGCTTCGGTGTGCTTCTCGGCCATGTAGCGATCCATGTAGTCGAAGTACGCCGGGTGCTTCCACGCCTCGCGCAGACCGACCATGCGCGCGACCAGCGCGTACCCGACCCAGCCGTTCGCCGTGCAGCAGCGCCGGTAGGGATTGGCGTCCCAGCCGACGTTGTCGTTCTTCATCTCGTGCGTGTGCGAGAAGCCCCATTCGGCCAGCCCCGCGTGCTCGGCCTGGTAGCCACCGTGGCCGCCGTTCCACACACCGGGCGCGGTTTCGCGCACATAGAAGGTCTGGCAGTCCTCGGCGAACCAGCCGCCCTTGCCGCCCTGCTCGACCGACTCGCCGGGGAACTCGCGGCCGATCGCCAGCATCGCGTCGTCGTGCAGCACGAGCCCGGCGAACAGGATCGGGAACTTGCGCCCGCTGCCGTGGCCGCCGATGCCCTGCCAGCGACAACCGCTGCGCAGGCAGCCATCGAGGTCGATGCCGATCTGCAGCAGGCGCACCAGCAAGTCGCGCTTCTTGTCGTTGGGCAGATCGAGCATCAGCTGCAGCGCCGCACTGCCGACCAGCGCCGCCTGGTCGCGGCCGTAGTCGGGCATGTTGTCGAGCGGGTGCGCGTAGCGGACCGGCCACTCGGGGAAGTGGTCGAGCCACAGGCGTTCGAGGCCCGGCGCCACCGTCTCGATCGCCGGCACGTCGGCGACCGGCTTCACGCGCCGCAACTTCTTCCAGTCGATGTCCGCCACGCGGAACCGCGGGCTCTTGTTGCCGCGCACGTACGGCGGGCGGAACGCGTCGGGCGCCGGCGGCTTCTCCAGGCACGTCAGCACGGCGGCCGTCTGCAGGTTCGGCATCGCCTTCGCATCCTCGCGGCTCTGCACCGACACCAGGCTCTGCCCGGGCCGCAGCGTCAGCGGCTTCTGCACCGACAGCCCGGCCGCGACGTTGCGGGCGGCGTCGTAGCGTTCCCGCTTCTGGTCGGCGAACAAACCGCTGTCGTAGCCCTGCATCATCGTCGACGGATCGGGATCGACCATCGAACCGTGCAGCACGCGCCCATCGACCTCGACGCACTTCGGCGTGATGCCGATCAGGTGCACCGGACCGAGCACCCACGGATCCCCGTTGGCGAACGCGCCGACGACGTACTTCTGGTCGAACTGCCAGGTGATGCCGTGGCGCTCGACGTGGTCGGCGCGCTGCGACAGGCCGGCGGGATCGCCGAGCGGGGCCGCCCCCAACGGTTCCTGCTGCGGCAACACGGGCACGGCCGTCAGGGCGAGCACGGCGGCGAGAAGGGACGGCAATCGCGTGGGACGCACGACGGCAAGGTAGCGAGCGACCGCCGACGGAGCAGCCGCGAATCGACGCAGGGTCGCACGACGGCGGAGCCGTACCTATGCTGCGGCGCCGCGCGTCGCATCGACGCGCCGCTCTCCCACCAGCCGACGCCCATGACGCAAACCCGCGCCGCCGTTCTCGCCGCCTTCGCCCAGCACCGCGCCTCCGCGATCCTGCGCACCAACGACCGCGAGGCGGTGCGGCCGGCGCTGGAAGCCGCGATCGCCGGCGGCTTCCGGCTGGTCGAGGTGACGATGACGACCCCCGATTGCCTCGAGCACATCGCGGCGCTCAGCGAACGGCACGGCATCGTCGTCGGTGCTGGCACCGTGCTGACCATCGACGCCGCCAAGGAGGCGATGGCCGCCGGCGCGCGCTTCCTGGTGTCGCCGTGCACCGACCCACAGGTCATCACCTTCTGCCGCCAGCACGATCTGGTCTCGGTGCCCGGCACGTTCACGCCGACCGAGATGATGACCGCGCACCGCGCCGGCGCCGACCTGGTGAAGCTGTTCCCGGGACCGACCAACGGCCCGGAATTCGTGCGCGCGGTGCGCGGCCCGCTGCCGTTCCTGCGCATCTTCCCGACCAGCGGCGTCACCGAGGACAACGTCGACCAGTGGCTGCAGGCCGGGGCTTTCGGAGTGGGTTTCGTCGCCTCGCTGTTCGACGCCGACGACATCAAGCTGCGCCGCTTCGACGCGATCACCGCGCGCGCGGCGCGCATGCTGGCGAAGGTCAAGGCGCACGGACCAGCGACGATCGGCTGAGCACCGCGATCGCGCGGGCCAGCGCCGCGATCCCGCCGAACACCACCACGGCGACCTGGCCCGGTGGCAGGTCGAAGCGGTGGGCCACGCCGAACGCGAGCGCCTGCCCGGCGAGGCCGAGCAGCGGCGCGCCGAACAGCACGGCGCGCAGCGAGGGCGCCAGTTCGCGCACGGCGAGCACCGGCAGCACCGTCAACCCGAACGTGAACACGAGGCCGGTGGTGTGCATCGCGAGGCCGAGCACGCTGCCCAGCACGCTGCCGACCAGCAGGTCCATGCGCAGCAAACGGCAGCCGTGCGCCGCCGCCGTGCGCGGATCGATCGCCCATGCCAGCACCGCGTGGCCGAACCGCAGCGCCAGTGCGATGACGACCGCGGCGGCGACGCACAGGGCCGCGAGGTCGCGCGGTTCGATCGCCAGCAGCGAGGACAGGAACAACCGCTGCAGCGCCTGCGCGCCGTGCGGCGCATCGGCGAGCAGCAGCAGCGACGCGCTGCCGCCAGCCAGGAACACCCACGCACTGCGCGCTTCGAGCGTCGACGCCCGCGCCGACATCGCGCGCAGCGCGGCGATGCTGGCGAGCACCGCGGCGAGCAGACCTCCGAACGCCGCCGCGCCGACCTCGTGCGCGTGGCCGCCGGTCACCATGGCGACGCCGACCATCGTCGTGGCGATGCCGAAGTTGGCCGCCTGGCCGATCGCCGCCGCGACGAACATCTGCTGGCGCAGCACCAGCACGATGCCGAGCAGCGGCAGCACCGACGCCAGCAGCAGTCCACCCAGCAGCGCATCGCCGAACAGCTGCCAGTCGGGCCACCAGCCCGGCTCCTGCGCGACGGCGCACGCGTTCATGGCGCCGCCACCGCACCGCCCATCGGCAGCAGTTCCTGCACCGGGCCCGCCACTACCTGGCCACCGGCGACCTTGGCGATGTGCGTCGCGGTCGCGCGCGCGAGGCCGAGGTCGTGCGTGACGTGCACGATCGCGAGGCCGCGCGCGACGCGCAGCTGCTCGAGGTCCGCCACGAGCCGCAGCGC
>CAMAUH010000499.1 GCA_945861365.1 Candidatus Kuenenia stuttgartensis | reverse complement strand
GGTGTTCTGCGGTGACGACGGCGATGCCGTGCGCACCGACGCCGACGGCAACTTCGAACTGCGGCAGCTGCTGCCCGGCGACATCGAGATCACCGCCCAATACGAAGTCGTCGATGCGCGCCGCCGCCGCACGCGCCTGCTCGGCAGTCGCCGCCTGCAGCTGGCCAAAGGCGCGGTCGTCGACGGCGTGGACCTTGTCGTGAGCAACTGAACATGATGCGAAGCGTTCCTGTCGTCCTCGGTGTGCTGTTCGGTTGGTTCGTCGCGCCGGCGACGCAGGACCCGGTGAAGCCGGCCACACCGCCCCCGACCGCGCCGACCGAGCCCGTCGCCACGAAGCCAGCGCCCGCGTCGGCGGACATCCCCGGCAAGCCGAAGCCGCATCCGCTCGAAGGCGTCTACCAGCTGCGCGAACGCGTGCTCGACGGCAAAGCGGCCACGGCGCCGAGCCGCGGCTACCTGTGCATCACCAACCGCCATCTGTTCCTCAGCGTCGGGGCGCCCGGCACCGCCGCCGACAAGGTGCTGCTGCGCAGCAGCGTGCGCACCTGGGCGCCGAGGGATGCAGACCAGATGCAGACCGTGGTGTTGCTCGGCTGGGCCACCGACGACGCCGGCACGATCCAGTTCGAGCAGCCCGGTCAGCAGGATGTGCGGCGCATCGAGCTGATGCGCGGCGGTTGCCGCGTCACGCAGGACGCGCGCAACTGGCTCGAGTTCGAACGCATCGAGTGAAGCGCTGTGCTCAGCCGCGGCGGCGGCGGCGCAGTGCGCCGAGCTCCGGCGAGCGCAGCAGCACGTGGGCCAGCACGTAGACCGCGATGCCGACACCGATCGGCAACGCGACGTTGCCCAGCGTCTTCGCCAGCCAGGAGCCATCGGCCGGCGCCACTCGCGTGAACGGCAGCACGAGGCACAGCACGGTGGTCGCCACCAGCGAGCGCAGCCACGCATTGCGCAGGCTGCCCAGCTTCGCATGGCGGCGGAACCCGTAGGCGAGCAGCAGCGCGTTCGCCAATCCCGACGCACTGCTGGTGATGGCGAGCGCCGCCGTGCCGAGATCGGTCGTCATCAGCAGCACGACGTTCGCCAGCGCGTTCGCGAGGACGAGCTTGACGGCCAGTCGCGCCGGCGCGGCGTTGTCGCCGACGGCGTAGTAGGCGCGCGCATACAGCTGGGCCAGCCCGACGAACGGCAAGCCGGCGACGAGGCAGCCGGACGTCAGCACCGTCGGCCACACGTCGGCCTCGGTGAAGCGGCCGCCGAGGAACAGGCAGCGCACCACGTCGTCGCCGAGCACGATCAAGCCGGCGGCGGCGGGCAGCGTGACCAGGATCGTCGTCGCCGCCGCCATCTGCAGCGTCTCGGCCATGCGCGCGCGGCCGACGTCGTTCGCCTGCTCGGCGAGCTTCGGGAACACCGCTACGGCGACCGCCATCGCCGTCAGCGCGTGCGGGAACTGCAGCAGCCGGTTGGCGAGGTAGATGTAGGTGACCGCACCCTGCGGGATCAGGCAGTAGGCGAGGCCCTGGTCGAGCAGGCTGCTGATCTGGTTCAGCGACATGCCGAGCATCGTCGGCGCCATCGTCACGAACACGCCGGCGGCGGCGGTGCCGCGCGCGGGCAGCCGCAGGGGTGGCCACTGCAGTTCGCCGCGCAGCCACAGCGGCAGCGCCACGACCAGCAGTTGCAGGAAGCCGCCGACCGACAGGCACCAGGCGTCGAACACGACGATGTCGCGTTCGTCGACGAAGCCGAGCGGTTCGGCGAGCAGCAGCGCCGCGATCCACACCCCGTTGATGATCAGCGGGGTCGCGGCCGGCAGCGCGAAGCTGCCAAGCGTGTTCAGCGCGCCCGAACAGACCGCGGTCAGGCAGACCGGCAGCGAGTACGCGAACAGCACCGCATTGAGCGCCAGCAAGAGCCGCACGGCCGGTTGGCCGCCCGCGACGGGCAACGGCAGCCATTCCGCGGGAACCGTCAGGCTCGCCATCGCGACCACGAAGCACACCGGCGCCAGCAGCGTGATCACGGCCCCGACCACCTGCGACAGCAGCGCGCGCGCCGCCGCCGGATCGGTGAGGCGCGCCTTCGCGTAGGCGGGCACCAGCGACGCCGACAAGGCACCTTCGCCGAGCAGCCGGCGCATCACGTTCGGCAGCGCCCACGCCAGCAGGAACGTGTCCTGCACCCAGCCCGGGCCCAGCGTCTGCGCCATCAGACGGTCGCGCCACAGACCGAGGATGCGGGACAGCAGCGTGAACGCGGAGATCGAACCGGCGGCGCGGAGCAGACGAGTCATGAGGCGGCTTGCGACATCCGGCGGAACGAGCGTTGAGCGGCGGCGGCGCCGCGGAACAATCCACGCGGCCCGCGTCGCCGCAAGCGACGCGCGGCCATTACCGCATGCAGCGCCGCATCTTCGTCGGAGACATCCAAGGTTGTCGCGAACCGCTCGAGCGTTTGCTCGCGGCGGTCGCGTTCCGGCGCGGGCAGGATCGGCTGCTGCCGGTCGGCGATCTGGTCAACAAGGGCCCCGACTCGCCGGGCACGCTGGCGCTGCTGATGGAACTCGGCGCCGAGCCCGTGCTCGGCAACCACGACCTGTATTGGCTCGGCAAGGAACGCGGCGACGCCGCGCAGCGCGCGTGGTTGCGCAGCCAACCCGTCGTGCGCCTGTTCGACGACGTCGTGATGGTGCATGCGGGACTGCACCCGCATTGGGACGAAGCGCACCTGCGCGCACTGCCGGCGCGCGACGTGAACTACGCGGTCAACGTGCGCTACTGCGATGCCGACGGCCGGCAGCCCGACGACGACTGGCCACCGCCCGGGCCGCCATTCCGGCCATGGGACGATTTCTACACAGGCCGTCGCCGCGTCGTGTTCGGGCACTGGGCGCGCCGCGGCCTGGTCGTGCGGCCGCAATGTGTTGGGCTCGACACCGGGTGTGTCTACGGCGGCCGCCTCTCGGCATGGATCGCCGAGGAAGACCGCATCGTGCAGGTCGACGGTCTGGCGGGCGGCAGCTAGCGTGCGCGGCCCGTGTGCGCGCCTTCGCCGCACCGCTTTCCCTCGAGAACGCCCATGAATCGCTCGTTCGTCCTGTCCGTGTCCTGTCTCGCCTTCCTCGCTGCGCTGCCCGCGCAGGTCGCCGACATCCAGGACGGTGCGCGCGCCACCCACGCCGAGCTGCTGAAGGTGCGCACCGAGATGCAAGAGGCGATGAAGGGCGCGCGCGGCATCAAGCCGGACAGCGACGAGGGCAAGCAGTTGAGTGCGAAGCTGGCCGACATGCGCAAGCAGGCC
>CAMAUH010000498.1 GCA_945861365.1 Candidatus Kuenenia stuttgartensis | reverse complement strand
ATCCTGCGGACTCACAGCGCCTGGCGCTTGCGATCGACGTGCCTGGCCGACCACGTGCCGGAGCCACTGCCCACCTCGATCCGCCCACGATCGGTCTCCACCTGCCGCGGCAGGATCTGCCAGTCACCCTCCATCGCGCGCCCGTCCTCGCGCACCGTGCCGCTGTAGCCGATCCAATGCGACAGCTCACCCAGGACCTCGAGGCCATGCTGCCGCAGTTCGTCACGCAACGGGATCAGCCTGCCGTCGATCATCGAATAGGCGACGGGCATCACCTTGACGAACCTCACCACGGCGCCCTTCCGCCGACCATCGACGAGGCCGAGTTCGGGTTGACCACCCTTGCTCACGTCATCGCGCACATGGCCGCGCACGCGACCGAACCACCACGATTGGCGCAGGCTGAGCCGGAACGGCACGCTCGAACCCGCGATGTCCCCGTAGTCCTCGCCATACGTGTATTGCCCCTGCCAGGTGCCCGTGATGCGCATCGCGTGTGACCGTAGATGTGCGGCTCGAACTGTCCAGGGCCAAAGCCGGCGCCCGCAGTGCC
Organism: Candidatus Kuenenia stuttgartensis; assembly: GCA_945861365.1. Lineage (GTDB taxonomy): Bacteria > Planctomycetota > UBA1135 > UBA1135 > UBA2386 > UBA2386. The sequence goes on along the minus strand of CAMAUH010000498.1, from coordinate 2,757 downwards.
GCGGATCACGCCGCCTTCGCGGACTTCGGCGGCACGCTGGCGCCGAGCCCGAACCCCAGCAGCAGCGTCGCACCGACCACCGCCGCCGCGAACAGGAACGGCGCCTGCCGGCCGATCAGGTCGTAGGCGAAGCCATACACGAGCGGCGCGCACAGCCGCGCCACGCCGCCGAACGACTGCTGCAGGCCCATGTAGAGCCCGCGGTCGGTCGCGCTGACGACGCGCGACAGCATCGAAGTCAGGCACGGGAACGTCATCGCCATGCCTAGCGGCAGCAGCGCCACCGCACCGGCGAGTTCGGGCAGCGAACGCGCGAGCGGCAGCGCGACGAGGCCCGCGGCCAGCGTGGCGATGCCGAGGCGCGACAGCTTCACTTCGCCCAGGCGATCGACGGCGCGGCCGAGCAGCAGCACGCGCGCGAACACCGACAGTGCGCCGATGTACATGAACAGGTAGCCGATCGTCGTCTCGGTGAAGCCGAAGCGGTGCTCGAGGTACAGCACCATCGTCGGGTTGACGCCCTGCGCCGCGCCGATCGCGATCGCATAGATCAGCAGCAGCCGTGCCGCCGGCGCACCGGGCTGCGCGAACACCTGCGCCACGGCCGCCATCGTCTTCGTCTGCACGGCCTTCTTCGGCGTCGCTGCCTTCGATTCGCGCAGCCAGCGCCACGCGAACACGATGTTGAGCACGCACAGCAACGACGCGGCGATGCCGGGCGCGGCGCGGCCGAGCCGCAGTTCGCCGCCACCGGGCAGCAGGTCGTGCGTGCCGAGCGTCACCGCCAGCGAGCCGAGCACGGGCCCGAGCGCCACGCCGAGGTTGGTCGCCGCCGACAGCCAGCCGAGCGCGCGCGCGCGGTCGTGAGGCTCGACCGAGTCGGCGACGTAGGACTGGATCACGCCGACCGTGCCGCCGCCCGCACCCTGCACGACGCGCGACAGCATCACCAGCCACAGCGACTCGGCGAAGCCGAACAGCAGGAACGCCACCGCCGACGCCGCCAGCGCGATCAACAGCACCGGCCGCCGCCCGCGGCGATCGCTGAGCCGGCCCCACCACGGCGCACTGATCAGCTGCGCGATCGTGAACGACGACACGACGAGGCCGGTCAGCGTGCCTTCCGCGATCTGCGCGCCGAACAGCGTGACGCCGTCCGCTGCGAACGCCTTCACGTAGAAGGGCAGGATCGGCATCACCATGAACAGGCCGACCATGTCGAGGAACGCGGCGGCCATCAGCACCAGCAGGCTCTTCGGCACGTGCCGCAGTTCGCGCGCCAGCACGAACACCAGCAAGGCACCGATCGTCGCGAGCACGGCGACCGCCTGGGGCGAGTCGAAGGCGAGCGGGTCGTTGGCGGCGAGCGGCATGGGCGGCCGCGCAGTAGACAGGCTCGCGGGGCCCGCACCAACAGCGCGGATCGGGCGCTACGACGCCGTCGTCGTCGAAGCCGCGCTCGTCTCCGCCACCACCGTCGGCGCCGCGTCGAGGATCGCCGCCTTCAGCGCCGCCAGGTCCTGCAGGTCACAGCGCAGCTTGTCGCGCAGCCGCCGTTCACCGTCCGGCAGCTCCTTCCACATCGCCGCCGCACCGGCGTGGCCATGGCGGAACGGATCGCGCTGCAGCCCGAAGCGCACCATGTCGGCGAGCCCGAACACCGCGCGCGGGAACACTGCCGCGCTGCGCAGCCGCTTGCCCATGTCGACGAAGCGCGCCTCGATCGCCGGATCGGCCTCGCGCGCGAACGCGTGCTCTTCGTGCCAGCGCGGCAGCGCTTCGCCGAAGTGCAGCAGCGGCACACCGCGCGGCAGCGTCGCCAGCAGCCCCTTCAGCGCGTCCCATTCGTCGGCCGCCGTCGCCGGCAGCGCGCACGTGAACGTCCCGTCCTCGCGCGCAGGATGCAGCAGGCCGAACGCCAGCACGCGATCGGCGAACGGGTCCGTCAGCAGATGCACGATCGCCGCCGCGTCGAAGCGCTCGGCGCGTGGCCGTTCCTCGACCAGCGGCTTGCCGAGCAGGTGCGCGTGCGCCCCGCGCCGCAGCCGCCGCACCAGCGTCGCATCGAGGTTGCCGCGCGCCCGCGCGCCCTCGGGATGGAACGTCGCGAGCTCCGGCACGGTGTGGCAACCGGCTGCTTCGAGGATCGCGCGCGCGCCGTGGCTCATGCCGGCCACCAGCGACAGGTCCTGGGCTTTGGCGAGCTGCGGCAGGCAGCGCTGGTCGTGGTAGCAGCCGCTGCAGGCCATCTGCAGGAACGGCCGCGAACTGGCGAGGTCGTCGCGCGACCGCCGCAGTGCCGCGAGCACTTCGTCGCACGCCGCCACGTAGTCGGCGATCAGGAAGCGCTCCTCGCGACCATCCTTCAGGATCAGTGCCCCGTGCTCGGGCAGGCGGCCCTGCACTTCGGCGAGCAGCTGCGCATAGAAGACGACCTGCAGGATCTGGTCGCCGCGCGCGCGGCCCGACGTCTTCACGTCGAGCACTTCGTAGTGGTGGTCGCCGAGCTCGCTGGCGCCGGGCAGCTTGCGCAGCAGGTCGGGCAGGCCGAGCCGGTCGTCGGTCATCAGCACCGCCTGGTGCACCAGCGGCGCACCATCGCGGAGCAGCGTGCGCGTCGCCGCGGCGCCGGCCTCGAAGTCGCGCTCGGGGTACTTCGGCGCGACGACGCCGAGCTCGTGCACGTAGCGCGCGTCGAAGTCGCGGCCGCGCGCCGCCGCGAACTCCTCGTGCTCCGCCGACGGCCGCCGTTCGCTG
>CAMAUH010000497.1 GCA_945861365.1 Candidatus Kuenenia stuttgartensis | reverse complement strand
CGGCGACCGTTTGTATGACGGCACCGGGGCGCTGCTCGGCGCGGCGCCGCCCGGCGTCGTGTTGACGGCGCCGACTGCGGGGCCGCTCTACTCGGCGACCCTGCTGCAGCTGCCGGGCGGCTGGGCCGCTGCGGCGTTCCGCATGCCCGACGGGACCTGGCTGCTCGGCCCGCTCGAGTTCGGTCTCGCGCAACTGACGCTGACGCCGACCGGTGGCACGGTGGCGATCGGGACGCCGGTGCGCTACCTCACGCCAGGGACGTTCCTGGTGCTGAACCGGCCCGCCACCGCAGTGCGCTGGTGCCTGTCGGGCGCCGGGGCCTGAGCGGTCGCGTATCGGGACGAACGCGGGCCTGTCCTGCCTCGGGGAGTTGTGGGCCATCGGCGGGCTGTCATACTTCCCCGCCCTGCCCTGCTGCCGCTGCCCCGCGGCCCACATCCCCTGTTCGGAGCCATGCAACTACGTCCTTCGCTGCTGTGTTCTGCCGCCCTTTCCCTGTTGCCCTTCGCGGTCGCCCAAGCACCGCAGGACTCCGCGGTCCGCGCCGAGACACAGAGCCAGGAGCTCCGCTTCCGCGTCGGCGAAGTCACCGTGCGCCGCTGGACCGATGCCGGTGCGCCGCGCGCCGCGATGCTGCGCGATGGCTCGGCGACGTGGTTCGAGCTGGCGCAGCCGAACGACCTGCTGATGACCGTGCATGGCCAGTTCGATCCTCTGCAGGGCATGCCGCAGTACCCCGGCGCGCTGAACGCACCGGCCGGCTCGCGGCTGCATCTCGTGCAGTTCCAGACGCAGGTGCTGCCCGAGTACCGCAGCGCGCTGCAGCGGGCGGGCCTCGAGATCCTGCACTTCCTGCCGGCGAACTGCCTCGTTGTGCGCGCCGATGCCGCCGCACTCGACGCCGCGCGTGCGCTGCCGTGCGTGCGCTGGGTCGGCGCGATGCCGAACGCGTGGAAGCTGGATGCCGAGACGCAGGCGTTCGCGCTCGGCGCCGGTGAGGCGCGCGAGTTGAACCTGGTGCTCGCCGCCAAGAAGGACCGCGCCGCGCTGGCTGGCCAGGTCGCGCAGGTCGGCGGCAAGGTCACCGACCTCTGCGATGGCTCGATCCTGATCCGCGCGACGCTGACGCCGGCGCAGCTGGCGCAGGTGATGGCGCTGGACACGTTCCTGTGGGCCGATCCGGTGACGCCGGTCGGCTACGACATGGACAACGCCCGCGTCCAGGGCGGCGGCAACTACATCGAGACCCTCGGCGGCTATCTTGGCCAAGGCGTACGGGCCGAGATCTCCGAGTACTTCGACGAGACGCACCCGGACTTCGTCGGGCGCTACGTGCTGCGCGGCGTGAACAATGTCGCGAGCCACGGCCACTGCACCGCGGGCTGTGTGGCGGGCGCCGGTGTCGGCAACGTCGCAGCGCGCGGCATGATGCCGCTCTGCACGGTGATCGAAGGTGGCTACACGAACGCGGGGAGCCACTACGCGCAGATCACCGGTGGCCCGGTGGCGCCGGTCAACTCGATGCAGGTCACGTCGAGCTGGGGCTCGGTGCAGACGCCGAGCTACACCTCGGTTTCGGCCAATGTCGACGACGCGTTGTTCGATGCCGACTTCGTGCGCACGCAGAGCATGAGCAACCTCGGCACCACCAGCTGCCGTCCGGAAGCCTGGCCGAAGAACACGATCTCGGTGGGCGGCCTGTCGCACGGCAACAACGCCAACCCGGCCGATGACGTGTGGACCTCGGCGAGCATCGGGCCGGCCGCGGACGGCCGCATGAAGCCCGAGATCTGTGCCTACTACGACAACGTGCTGACGTCCGATCGCCCCGGCACGGCGGGCTACAACACCGCCGCGGGCACGGCTGGCGACTACACGCCGACCTTCAACGGCACCTCGTCGGCGACGCCGATCGTCAGTGGCCACGTCGGCCTCATCCAGCAGATGTTCACCGACGGCCTGTTCGGCAACCCGCTGCCGCTGCCGGCGACGCCGGCCAATCGCTTCGCCAACCGCTCGCACGCGTCGACCGTGAAGGCGCTGCTGACCAACACCGCGGCGCAGTACACCTTCAGTGGCACGGCGGCGAACCTGGCGCGCACGAAGCAGGGCTGGGGCTTCCCCTCGCTGAGCACGCTGTACGACAACCGGAGCAAGATCGTCGTGCTCGATGAGTACGACACGCTGCAGGTCGGCCAGACGCGCAGCTACCTCGTCTGGATCGCGCCGGGTACGCCCGAGTTCCGCGCGACGATGGTCTACGCCGATCCGTCGAACCTGGCGCTCGCCGCCGTGCACCTGATCAACGACGCCAACCTGAAGGTCACGCGCGTCAGTGACGGCACCTTCTGGTGGGGCAACAACGGCCTCGCGGCGGGCAACTTCTCGACCTCGGGTGGCGTCGCCAACAACCGCGACAACCTCGAAGCGGTCTACCTGCAGAGCCCGGCAGCCGGCCTCTACAGCATCGAAGTCAGCGCCCTGTCGATCGTGCAGGACGGCAAGGTCGAGACGCCGCAGCTGGACCTCGACTTCGCGCTGGTCATGCACCCGGTCGGCGGCGGCTACCTGACGAACGGCGGCCTCACCGTCGACTTGTCGTCGACGGGCCCGGGCAACCTGACGTTCTCGGCCAGCAACGTGCCGGCCAGCGGCTGGACCGAAGGCTTCACGGCGCTGTCGTTCACGACCAACCGCGGTCGCGGCTTCGGCAAGTTCCTCGGCATCGAGGACGATGGCCTGACGGTCGCGCTGTGGAACACCGCCGCGGCGCCGAACAACCCGTTCCACTTCCCGAACGCGCCCGGCAGCTACCCGTTCACGAGCTTCGTGTTCCCGGACCCGTCGCTGATCAGCCTGCTCGCGGGCGTGAAGGTCGATGGCGTCATGGTGCTGTGGAACGGCAGCAACATCACCGCGATCTCGAACGTCGATCGCCTGACGCTGCAGTGATCGTGTGAAGGTGCGCCGCGCCTGCCGCGCGGTGTCGCTTCCCTCCGGCGGTCCGCTAGGCTCCTTTGCGTGCCTGCGGACCGCCGGTTGCGTTTCGGGTTCTCGCCCTGTCCGAACGACACGTTCGCGTTCTGGGCGGCCGTGCACGGCGCCGTGCCGTCGCCGATCGCGTTGCAGCCCGAGCTGCTCGACATCGAAGCGCTGAACGAACGTGCGGTCGCCGACCGCGACGCGCTGCCGATCACCAAGCTGAGCCTGCCGGCGCTCGCGCGCGTCAGCGATCGTTACGCGGTGCTGCCGAGCGGTGCGGCGCTGGGCTTCGGTTGCGGGCCGCTGGTCGTGTGCCGCGACAGCGCGCCGCTGCG
>CAMAUH010000496.1 GCA_945861365.1 Candidatus Kuenenia stuttgartensis | reverse complement strand
CCGCACGGCTCGCTGGTGATCAACCAGGGCGAAGGCGAGATCCACATCCACATCCACGGCAACGGGCCGGTGCCGCACATCACGACGCACTCGCCGAACGCGCCCGCTCAGCACCCGACGCCCGACTTGCAGCCGCTCCGCATCCGCCTCCGTGGCATGAAGTCCGAGGAGGAGGAGGAAGAGGAAGAAGAAGAAGAGGAGGAGGAGGAGGAGGGCGAAGAGGCTGAAGAAGCTGAAGAGGCCGAGGCCCCGAAGCCCGTTGCAAGCCCACACCCGCTGCGCGCCACGTTGCGCCTGCCGGCGCCGCAGGAATCGAACGAGGCCCCGACGCCCGCCGCGAAGCCGCCGGTCGCCCCCCAGCCACCCGCCCGCGTCATGCCGCGCCCCGCACAGAACCGCGCCGGCGGCGGCCTCCCGCCCGCGAACGCCACCGGCGCGCGCATCAACGACGACCCGATGGCGGAGTTGTCGGAGTTCATGCAGGAACTGCTCGGCCGCTGAGGCCGGCTTCCCGCGCGCCGTTCCGCGAGTCCCCGCTGACTCAGTCGTCGAACGGCGCCAGCAGCTCCTGCAGCCGCTGCAGCGCGCGCATGTGCAGCGAGCGCACCGTCACCTCTTTGGTGTAGCCGAGCAGTGGCATGATCTCGGCGAAGCTCTTGCCGTGGAACAGGCGCAGTTCGAGCACGCGCTTGTGCTTGTCGCCGAGTTCTTCGAGCGCCTTCTCGATCGCACCCCGCAGCTCGCCGAGCCGGATCAGCATGCTGTTGCGCGGCGTGTGCTCGTCGGCGAAGTGCTCGCGGCCGCCGGTCTCGTCGAAATCGCCGAGGTGCTTCAGCTTGCCGCCGCCGCGCTTCTTGGCGCGCGTGCGGCGCCAGTAATCGTTCAGCTTGCGATGCGCGATCATGCGCACCCAGCCGGAGAACGACGCGCCCGGCTCGACCTTGAACTCGCCGATGTCGCGGAACACCTGCAGCAGCACTTCCTGCGTCAGATCGTCGAGATTCTTGTCGGTCGGCAGATTCTGGCCGTGCGTCGCCTCGGCGACCCACTTCACGACCTTCTCGTGCAGGTTGGTCCACGACAGGTCGGTGTCGTTCTCGCTCTGCACGACCTTCACGTGGCGCAACGTGCTCGACAACGGCTCACGCGGGGACTCGCGCGACGGCTCGCGCGGCTCGGGTTCCTTCGGCGGCACCATGCTGCCGAGTCTAGCGAGCCGGCGACGACCCGGCGAAGCACGCTTCCGCTGCCGCGTTCGTTCGATAGCCTGCGCCAACCATGGCGGACCACGCGCGCATCGGCATCGTCGACATGGGATCGAACGCGATCCGCTTTCTCGTCGCCGAGGTCAGCGCCGGCGCCATCGGCGTCCTGGAGAGCCACCGCCTGGCGGTGCGCCTCGGCCGCGACGTGTTCCACACCGGCCAGATCCCGGAAGCCACGCTGGCCGACACCGTCGACGCGTTCCGCCGCTTCCGCGCCACCTGCGACCGCCTCGGCACCAAGCACATCCGCGCCATCGCCACCGCGGCGATGCGCGACGCCCGCAACCGCGACCTGCTGATCGATCGCGTGCGCGACGCGACCGGCATCGAGATCGAAGTGATCTCCGGCACGCAGGAGGCCTACCTGCTGAAGCTCGGCGTCGAATCGCGCGTCGACCTGTCGAGCGGCCGCTCGCTGCTGGTCGACGTCGGCGGCGGCTCGGTCGAAGTGCTGCTGGTCGAACGCGGCCAGGTCGTCAGCGCCGACAGCTACCGGCTCGGTGCCCTGCGCATGCTCGAAGCGCTCGGCGACGCGGCCACCAGCGGCGAGTCGTTCGTCGAACTGCTCGAACAGCACCTGAAGGGTCTCGAGCACCGCATCGCCGACCGATTCGAAGCGATGCACATCGACCGCTACATCGCCGTCGGCGGCAACATCGACAGCGTCGCGGACCTGGTCGGCAAGCGTTCGCCGCCGCGGCGCGGCGACGGCATCGAGACGATCCCGATCGCCGAACTGCGCAGCGAGGTCATGGACCTCGCGTCGATGTCGCTCGCCGACCGCATGGCGAAGCGCGACCTGAAGGCGGACCGCGCCGACACGATCGTGCCCGCCGGCATCGTCTACCTGCGCCTCGGCGAGCTCGCCGGCATCGACCGCGTGATGGTGCCGCGCGTCGGCATCAAGGAAGGTCTGCTGCAGGAGGTCGTCACCGGCCACTTCGCATCGTTCGCCGCCGAGGACCACGTCGACGTGGTGCTGTCGTCGTGCCGCGCGATGGGCCGCCGCTTCCACTACGAGAGCGGCCACGCCGAGACGGTGCTGACGCTCGCACGCCAGCTGTTCGACCAGACGCGCGAACTGCACGGCCTCGGCGGCCGCGCCCGCGTGCTGCTCGAAGCCGCGGCGCTGCTGCACGACGTCGGCGTCACGGTCAACAACGACGGCCACCACAAGCACTCGCAGTACCTGATCCAGTCCAGCGAGCTGGTCGGGCTCAGCGACGAGGAACGGCAACTGGTCGCGATGCTGGCGCGCTACCACCGCAAGTCGCCGCCGATGCGCGAGCACGACGAGTTCATGGCGCTGCGCCGGCGCGAACGCACGCTGGTCGAACGGCTCGCAGCACTGCTGCGGCTCGCCGACGCGATGGACCGCCAGCACGCCGGCGTCGTGCGCGGCGTCAGCGTCAAGGTGCGCGAGGACAGCATCGAGCTGGTGCCGCTGCTGTCCGGCGACGGCCACACGCAGCTGACGCTGGAGGCGCGCGCGGTCGAGGAGAAGGGCGCCATGTTCTGGCAGCTGTTCGGCCGCCAGGTGCGCCTCGCGCGCGCGTAGCCAGCGCGCGGCCGCGGCGCTCTCAACGCTCGATGAGGTGCCGGGCGCCACGCGGCGATGACTCGTCGCAGTCGCTACCGGTAGTGACGTGAACGGCACCTCACGCCGCTGCACTTCGTCAGCGGACCGCAGTCAGCGCAGTGCCGTCCTGCTGCAGCGACGCATTCCACACCGTTCCCGACGGAATCCAACCTCCGCCATCGTTGCGCACGCCGAGGAGCTGGAACTCCGGAGCGGCGACTTCCACCGTCACCCACCCGGCGGCATCGGTGCTGGCGACGGCCGGTTCGCCGCGCGCCTGCACCGATTGGTGCGCGGCGGGCTGCCCATCGCGCAGCAACTGGAAGCGAACCGGTCGACGCGGCCCCGCCTCTGCCGTCGCCTGTGCAGGTCGCAACCAGCTGAGCAATCCGAGGCACATGGCCAGCGTGCACAGCACTGCGAACAGCGGGAGCCCTTTCCGATCAGCGTCCTTCATCGTCGATTGCGCGCCCTTCCTG
>CAMAUH010000495.1 GCA_945861365.1 Candidatus Kuenenia stuttgartensis | reverse complement strand
GAAGGCGCCGGGTTGCGGCGACGGGGCCACCGAAACCGGGGCGGCGCCGTCGCCGAGGCCGCACCGCCAGACCCCGCCGGCGCCATCCTGGAACCAGGCCACGGCGGCGCCGACCAGCAACGAACGCGACTCCACCGCCGTCGCGGCGCCCGCGGCGAAGCGGGCAGGTGCATTGCTGCTGGCGTAGACGCCACCGTCGAGGCGCACCAGCCACAAACCGCCGACCGCCATCGCGATCGCTGCGTGCTGGCCGTCGGCGGCGATGCCGATGCGGTCGGCGAACGGGTCGGCCAGCTGCCCACCGACTCCCGGCTGCTCGAGCACCACGCGGGCCTGGCCGTCGCCAGCGACGTGCAGGAAGCCCCAGAAGGCGCCGCCGGCGCGCCGGTAGCGGAACAGCCGCCCGCCGCCCGGCAGTTCGACGCGCACCAACCCGTTGCGGTCGACGCGGCGGCTGACGGTCGGGTCGCCGGCCTGCCCCAGCGTGCGGCCGCTGATCTCGATCGGCAGCAGTTCGACCGCTTGCAGCACCACGGTGTCGGGAGCGTTCGGACTGGCCTCGGACACCGTGGCGATGGTCAGCGAGGTCGGCGAGCCTTCGGCGAACGTGAGGGTCTGCGCAGGCAAGGTCGCGGCGAGCAACAACGAGAGGGGGCGCAGGTTCATCGTGGACGCGGAAGGATAGCTGAGTTGGCGCGGCCAGGAGGGTCGACGCCGGGTACGGCGAGGCTCGCGGCAGGGCAACCGACGTACCGACTTCCCAAGGACCATGCTGTGCCCGGATCCCGAACGGCCATCCCGGGCCCGGCGTCCAGAATCCGGACTCGCTCGTCGGCCACCAGTGCGGTCAACCGAGTTCGTAGCGCTTCAGCTTCTCGTAGAGCGCGGTGCGCGAGATGCCGAGCGCGCGCGCCGTCTTGGCCTTGTCGCCGCCGCAATGCTGCATCGCCACGACGATGGCGCGCCGCTCCGCTTCCTTCAGCGTGATGAGCACTTCTGCCGCCGGCGCCGCCGCATTGCCTGCGGCGCCATGCTCGGCGCCGCGCTGCGGCAGCTGCAGGTCGACGATCTCGTCGCCTTCGCACAGCAGCGCCGCGCGCGCGATCACGTGCTCGAGTTCACGCACGTTGCCCGGCCAACGGTAGTCGAGCAGCGCCGCCCGCGAGGCCGCCGACAAGCGCAGCGTGCGGCCGTTCGTCGCCGCATGCGTCTGCACGAAGTGCTCGGCCAGCAGGTCGATGTCCTCGCCACGTTCGCGCAGCGGCGGCACCCGCAGTTCGACCGCGGCGATGCGGAAGAACAGGTCCTCGCGGAACGTGCCGGCGGCGACCATCGCGCGCATGTCCTTGTGCGTCGCCGCGAGCAGCCGCAGGTCGAGCTGGATCGTCTCGGTGCCGCCGACGCGCCGGATCGACTGTTCCTGCAGCGCGCGCAGCAGCTTCGCCTGCAGCGCCGGCGGCATGTCGCCGACCTCGTCGAGGAACAGCGTGCCGCCGCTGGCGAGTTCGAGCAGACCCTGGCGATCGCGGTCGGCGCCGGTGAACGCGCCCTGCACGTGGCCGAACAGTTCGCGCTCCATCAGCTCCGGCGGCAGCACCGAGCAGTTCTCGGCGACGAACGGCGCGCGGTGGCGACCGCTGCGCTCATGCAGCGCACGCGCGACGAGTTCCTTGCCGGTGCCGGTCTCGCCGAGCACCAGCACCGGCAGGTCCAGCGGCGCCAGCTTGTCGATCTGCGCACGCAGGTCGCGCATCGGCTTGCTGTCGCCGAGCAGCTGCGTCGACTCGCGCCGCGAGCGCCGGCGCACGACCGCGAGTTCGACCTGGCTCTTCTTCAACTCGGCCTGCATCGCCTCCTCGCGCAGCATGCGATCGACGGCGATCGCCGCCTGGTCGGCGAGCACTTCGAGCGCTTCCTTGTCGGTTTCGGCGAAGGCGCCGGCGCGCCCGGGATGCTCGACGTAGATCGCACCGACGGTGCCGCCCGCACTGCGGAACGGCGCGCACACCGCCGAACGGACCTGCAGATTGCGGATGGACGGCATGTCCTGCAGGTCGCGGTCGGCAGCGACGTCGGCGCCGGTCAGCGTGCGCTGCAGCTGCATCGCCCGGTGCGCCAGCGAGCGGCTGAACGCCTGCCCCACCGGCCCGGAATCGCCGCTGGAGAACTCGCGGCGCATGCCGTCGTCGCGCGCCACCAGGAGGTAGCCGAGCCGGCCACCGCTCAACGTGACCGCGGCGTCGAGCAGGTGCCGCATCGCCTTGTCGAGGTCGGTCTCCTGCGCCAACTGCCGATTCACGGCGAGGAAGGTGCGGAACAACTCACGGCTCGGTCCTGATGACGAACGCTCCTGCATGGTCGGGGCTACCGCGGACGCACCCGCGGCCACGACGGCGAGAGTGTCGTGCACCTTGGCGATCTCCGCACGCATCCGTTCCGAATCCCCGGCACCGAGTTCGGCGAGCAACGCCAGCGCCGCCTCGCGTTCGCCGAGCTCGGCATGGGCACGCGCCAGCATCGTCCGGGCCATGCACAAGGCGCCGAGGTCACCGAGCGCCGCCAGCGCCGCCACCGCCGAGTCGAGCCATGGCCGCGCCGCCGCCGCGTCGCCGCGCGCCAACGCCGCGATGCCGAGGCTGGCCGCGGTGCGCGCGATGCCGACCTCGTCGCCGACCTGCTGGAACAGCGTGCGGGCCTCGCGCAGGCGCTCGGCGGCAAGCGCGTGTTCGCCGAGGTCCTTCAGCACGATGCCCAGGTTCTGCTGCGCGGTCGCGGCGTGGCGCACGTGGCCGATCGTGAACAGCAGCTCGGCCGCGGTCTGGAACTGCGCCCGCGCGGCGACGAGGTCCCCGCGCGTGCGCGCGAGGTGGCCGCGCACCGTGTGGGCACCGGCCCGCACGAACGGCAGCTCGGCGACCTCGGGCCGCGCCGCGAGCTCCTGCAGTGCGGCATCCGCCGCGTCGACGCGGCCCGCCGATTCGTGCACGGCAGCGAGCGTCACCAGCTCGAGCGCGGTCGCGCCGTCGCGCTGCAGCAGCTCGCGTGCGCGCTCCAGCTGGCCGCGCGCCATCGCCAGCTGCGCCATCACGCGGCGCTGGCGGGCGTGCGGCGGCTTGGCCCCCACACTGTCGAGTTCGCGCGCAGCCGCCGCCAGCTGCCCGCTCTCGAGCAGCGCCTGGGCACGCAGCACCGGCTCGTCGACGCAGAACGGCAGCGCCGCGGTCGGCTCGCCGCCGTCGAGCAGGCCCTCGGCCAGCGCCAGCCGCAGCTCGCGTTCGCGCGCCGGCGCTGCGTCCCGCACGCACTGCCAGGCGGCGATCGCCGGCT
>CAMAUH010000494.1 GCA_945861365.1 Candidatus Kuenenia stuttgartensis | reverse complement strand
CTGGCTGTCGACAGGGTCGATCCACAGCGCGTGGTGGTCGACGTGCAGGCTGTCGCCGAAGCTCTTCCGTTCGGTGCGGTTCGGCGTCCAGGTCTTGCCGCCGTCCTTGGTCTCGCTGATCTGCACCGACAGCACCCACACGTGCTCCTTGTCCTGCGGGTCGATGCGGGTCTGGCCGTAGTAGTAGCCCGGGTTGCCGCCGACCTCGATGTCAGAGCCGTGCGTCTTGTGCCACGAAGCCCCGCCGTCGTCGCTGCGGTAGACCTCGCCGCCGGTCACCGGCCGCCGGCTGCGCCGCGCCGGGTCCTGCGCTTCCTCGACGGCGAGTTCGTGCATCGCCAGCGCGGTCGGATCGGCGAGCACTTCGGCGCTCGGCTCGGGAACGGGCTCCGGCGCCGCTTCCACCTCGGACGAACTCGCGGCGGCCTTCAGGTTCAGGTTCTCGATCGACGCGTAGAGCACCTTGCCGTCGCCGGCGAACGCGGCGAGGCCGATGCGGCCCAGCACGCCGGTCGGCAGGCCCTTGTCCAGCTGCGTCCAGGTAGTGCCGGCGTCGGTCGACTTCCACAGGCGCGAGCCCTGGCCGCCTTCGCGGAAGTTCCACGCCTGGCGCCGCCGCTCGTAGGACGCCGCGTAGACGGTGTCCGGCTGCTGCGGATCGAGCACGACGTCGACGAAGCCGGTGTCGGCGCCGAGGTGCTTCACGCAGGTCCACGTGCTGCCGCCGTCGCTGGTCTTGTAGAGGCCGCGTTCGTCGTTGGCGCGGTACAGCGCGCCGAGTGCGGCGACGTAGACGACGTCCGGGTTCTGCGGATGCACGACGATGCGGCCGATGTGGTCGGTGCCACGCAGGCCGACGTGCGTCCACGTCTTGCCGCCGTCGGTCGACTTGTGCACGCCGTCGCCCCAGTACGAGCTGCGCTGGTTGTTCGCCTCGCCGGTGCCGACGTACAGCACGTCGGGATTGCTGCGGCTGACGGCGAGGTCGCCGATCGAGATCGAGTAGCGGTCCTGGAACTGCGGCGTGAACGACAAGCCACCGTTGGTCGTGTGCCACAGGCCGCCGCTCGCGGCCGCGACCCAGAACACCGAGGTCTTCGTCGGGTGCACTTCGATGTCGACGATGCGGCCGCCGCTCTGCACGGGGCCGAGTTCGCGCCAGGGCAGCTGGCCGAACACGTTCTTCGCCGCGTGCTCCTGGTCGTTGGTCTGCGCGGTCAGGCTGCCGAGCAGCGTCGTGGCGAGCAGAGCGGCGAAGGCCGCGGCGGGGCGGGTGCAGAGCATCGTGGGCGTGGCGAGGGCGTTCGGCATGCGGGGCGGGAGCTTAGGCGTGCCGGGGGGCTGGGTGGCGCGGCTGGGTGTGTCGCATGTTGGTGAACATGCGGGCCGCGCGGTGGCAGCGGCGGGTGCGCGGCAGGCCCCGAGATCGGTTGCCCCGGCGCTGCGCCGAGGCCCGGCGCACGGTCGGCGCGCCGGGGCGACAGGGCCAGGCGACAGGTCAGGACAGTGCGGCTGCCTTGTTGGCCAGCTTCGACTCGACGAGCTGACCGATCTCGTTGAAGACCGTCAGACCGAACTCGGCACCCGACCCGGCGCTACCGAGGCCCAGGCCGAGCGAGGTCGCGAAGCCGAACAGCTTGCTCGAGCCGCGGCTCCACTTCGCCTGGCTGCTCTTGTAGAGCTGCAGTTGGCTCTGGAACGCGCCCTGGCGGCCGAGGTAGGCGCTGATCTTCTCGAACAGCTGGTCGGCGCCGGCCTTCATCTTCGCGTGGCTCGCCATGCACTCCTGCACGAGCTCCAGGTGCCCCTTGCTGTTGAACTTCGGGTCGCTCTTGGTGCGCTCGCCGATCTTCGCGGCGTAGCGCTCGGCGCGCTTGCGCGTCTTGGTCATCTCCTTGCCCATGTTCAGCATGCTGACATGCAGCCCCTTCAGCTTGTTCTCCAACGTGCCCAGCAGTTCGCCGATCTTGCTGACCGACGGGATCGGCAGGTTGGTGATGCCGGCGATGGCCCCCATGGCGGTTTCGATGGCCGTGTTCTTGGCGAACGCGGCCGAGGCATTGCTGCGGGCCGCTTCGGCCTTGCCTTCATTGTTGTCCAGCACGGTCATCAGCGAGCCGACCGCCGTGAAATAGGCTTCGATGACGCCGATCGTCTGCCCCGCGGACATGGCCATCTCGCCGAGCTTCACGCCGAGTCCGATGGTCGAGCGCACGATCGCGACGACCGCCACCGGCCCCGTCGCACCCCACGACGCCGCGGTGACGCCGATCGATGACGCGATCACCAGGACGTCGATCAGCACATCGTGCACGCACTTGACCTGGTAGCGCCGGTAGGCCGCCTTGATGGCCTTGTTGCTGGCCATGTACTGGTTGACCAGCCCTTCCAGCTTGGTCGAGAGTTCCTTGCCGATCCCCGCGCAGATGGCTTCGTAGGCCCTGGTGACCTTGTCCTGCGGCGGCGCCTTGCCCGGGTCGGCGTTCAGGATCTCGAGCACCTCGATCATCTTGTCCACGTACGGCCGCAGCTCGGGCCCGTGGATGCTGAGCAGGGGCGTCGCGATCTTCGTCACATGGTCGCGGAACAGGTCGTTCTTGTCGTTCTGGGCGCCGATCTCGCCATCGAGGGTCAGCGTGATCTGGATGCTCAGATCCCCGTCGAGCTTCAAGGCCTGTTGCGCACCTGGCATCGCCAACGCCGCGAAATCGTTGATGAGGGGCACCAGGTTGTCGGTCGAGAACTCCATCTTCTCGACCGTCTTGATCGTGCCGGCGGTCGCGTCGTCGCCGCTGCCATTCGAGCCCTTGCCCAAGCGCAGGGCCTTGCGCACGCGATCAATCTTCGAAGTTGCCATTCTGTGTCCTGAGGTCGGAACGGGTTGGTCCGGGTGTGTGTGGGCCTTCGGATCGGTCTAGGTTGCACTCAGCTGGTTCTTCAGCGATTCGACGGCCTGCTGCAGCTCGGTGTAGAACGAGATGCCGCCGTACTCGTCGTTGGACAGCGACTGCAACTCGCGCAGTCCTGCCGCCGACTCGAGGTTCGCCGCATACTCGTCCATCACCTGGCTGGCGGCGGCGCGCGCGGCGCTGCGGCCCTGGTCGTCCTTGGCGAGGTCGATCGCCTCCAGCGCGGTTTCGATCGAGGTGCCGAACTCGGGCAACAGGTCGTTGGCCGCGCCCAGCTGCGACTTGATCGCCGCGAAGTCCGGGTCCGCCTTCACTTCGGGATCGGCGAGGAAGGCCGTGACGAACTGCTGCAGCTGCGCGCGGGCGCGCACCTGGGCATCGCGCCATTGGCTCTGCAGGAGCCGATAGCTGACGGCGTCGCCGGACTGCTTCT
>CAMAUH010000493.1 GCA_945861365.1 Candidatus Kuenenia stuttgartensis | reverse complement strand
ACGCGCAGCGCTGCCGCAGCGTGCGCCCCGCCGCGGCGTAGAGCCCGAGCGACGGCGTCGGCAGCGCCGCGCGCGGCCGCAGCGTGCGCCACACGAACGCCAGCACCGCCAGCGGCAGCACCAGCAGGAACCACGGATCCAGCAGCACGAGGCCGGACAGTTCGAGGTTGGCGATCATGCTCCCCCCTCCGTGGCGGTGGCCGGCGCGGACGCGTCGCTGCGCGTCGCCTCGACGAAGCCGACCGCCAGCTGCCATGTCGCCAGGTGCGCCGCGTCGCTCGGCGCGAAGGCCGCGAACTTGACCAGGTCGCACTGCGACAGGAAGCGCTCCAGCTCGTCACGGTGGCCGAGCGCCAGCGCGTCGCCGCCTTCGAGTTCGCGCAGGAACTCTTCGGTCGTGCGCTCCGGCGCGCGCAGCGCGAAGCGCTCTTCGAGGTAGACGCGCAGCACCGTCGACACGTCGACGTAGAAGCGCTCGATCTCGGCGCGGGTCGCGCGGGGCGAACCCTGCAGCCGCTGCAGCTCGCGCAGCGCGCGCACGTGCGGCGGCAGCGCGACCTCGTGCGCGTGTTGCACCTCGGCCCGCCGACCGCGCCACCACCAGAACGCGCCACCGAGCGCCAGCAGCGCCACACCACCGAGCACCCACGGCCACGGCCGCAGCGGCGTCGGGAACGGCGCGCCGACCGGCTCGACCGCATCGCCGACCAGCGTCGGCAGGTCCGCGTTCGCCGGCGCGTCCGGCAGCGACGTCACCACTTCGATGCGCTGCTCGGGCGTGCTGGCGGCGAGCTCGCCGCCCTTCTGCTTCGCCACGAACGGCGGCAGCAGCAGTTCGCCGGGACCGCGCACGGGCTTCAGCTGCAGGGTGGTGCGACGCCACGTGCCGTCGAACAGCGGCACCGCGGGCCGCTCGCTGGTCGTCATCAGGAAGTCGTCCTTGGCGACGGTCGGCGCCCATTCGACCTCGATGCCTTTGCGCACGAACAGGTCGAGCGTGACCTCGACCGGCTGCAGCAAGGCGACCTTGCTCGGTGCGACCGCGATGCGCAGATCGATCGCGACGACCGGCACTGCGGTCCATGGCGCCACCGGCCCACCACAGGCAGCGACAACCAGCGCCAGCGACGCGACGAGCAGCCGCACGGTCTTCATCGCCGGGCTCCGCGCCGTTCGCGCATGCGGAAGAAGCGCACCAGCGGCTCGGCCACCGAACCTTCGGTCGGCACGTCGAGCAGGTCGACACCGGCGCGCCGGCAGGTCTCCAGCAGCCACTGCCGGTCGGCGGTCCACGCGGCGTGCACGGCGGCGCGCACGCGCGCATTGCCGAGATCGACCTCCTGCACCGCGCCGGACTCCGCGTCGGCGAACTGCACGAGGCCGAGGTTCGGCGGCGGCAGCACCTCGCCGGTCCGGCGGTCGATGCCGCCGGCCAGCGGATCGCGCACGCGCACCGCGATGACGTCGTGGCGCTGCCCGAGCAGCCGCAGCTTGTGCGCGAACGCGGCGCGTTCGTCGTCGCTGCCGAACAGGAAGTCGCTGACGACGAAGACGATCGCCGAGCGCCGCTGCACCGCACCGGCGAACGCCAGCGCCTGCACGAGGTCGCCGCGGGTGCGCACCGCCGGCGGCTCGCACGCTTCGCGGATCAGGCGCAGCACGTGGCGGCGGCCCTTCTTGGCCGGCACGTAGCGCTCGACGGCCGCACCGGCGGTGACGAGGCCGGCCTTGTCGTTGTTGCGCGCCGCGGCGAACGCGACGCAGCCGACGAACAGCGCCGCCGAAGCCGCGACCTTGCGCCGCGGTGCGGCGCCAACCGGCACCGTGCCGAACGCCATCGAGCTCGACACGTCGAGCACGAACAGCACGGTCAGTTCGCGCTCCTCGACGAACTTCTTGACGAACGGCCGGCCGGTGCGCGCGGTGACGTTCCAGTCGACGGAGCGCATGTCGTCGCCTTCGGCGAACTCGCGCACCTCGTCGAACTCGATGCCGGAACCGCGGAACACCGAGCTGTAGCCGCCAGCCATCACGTCGGTGACCATGCGGTCGGCGCGCACCTGGACCCGGCGCGCCTCGGCGAGCAGTTCGGGGTCGAGCACCCGCGCCCCCGGCTTGCTACCGGTCGACGCGGGCACGGTCGGCTTTGCGGCCATGGCTGGAGCTCGCCTCGGATCCTTCAGGGCACCCGCACCGTGTCGAACACCGTCTTCAACACCTGTTCGCTGGTCAGCCCTTCGGCCTCCGCCTCGTAGGTCGTCAGCACGCGGTGGCGCAGCACCATGGTGCCGACCGACTTGACGTCCTGCGGCGTCACGAAGCCGCGCCCTTCCAGGAACGCGCGCGCGCGCGCGGTGCGGGCCAGCGCCAGCGACGCGCGCGGCGACGCGCCGTACAGGATCATCGGCTTCAGCTTGGCGAGGCCGACCTGCTCCGGCTCGCGCGTCGCGAACACCAGGTCGACGATGTAGCTCTTGACCTTGTCGTCGAGGTAGATCGTGTCGAGCAGGTCGCGCATGCGCAGCAGGTCCTGCGGCGTCGTCGCCTGCTGGATGTCGGTCTGCGCGTGCATGCCGGCCATGCGGTCGATGATGCGCAGCTCGTCCTGCTTGGTCGGGTAGCCGACGACCAGCTTCACCATGAAGCGATCGACCTGCGCCTCCGGCAGCGCGTAGGTGCCTTCCTGTTCGACCGGGTTCTGCGTCGCCAGCACCAGGAACGGGTTCGGCAGCTTGCGGGTGTCGCCGGCCAGCGTGACCTGGCGCTCCTGCATCGCCTCGAGCAGCGCCGACTGCACCTTCGCGGGCGCCCGGTTGATCTCGTCGGCCAACACGAAGTTCGCGAAGATCGGCCCTTCCTTGACCTGCCATTCGCCGGACTTCGGGTTGTAGACGTGCGTGCCGACCAGGTCGGCGGGCAGCAGGTCCGGCGTGAACTGGATGCGGCGGAAGTGGCCGCCGATCGCCTTCGCCAGCGACGACACGGTCAGCGACTTGGCGAGGCCGGGCAGGCCTTCGAGCAGCACGTGGCCGTCGGCGAGCAGCGCGATCAGCAGGCCATCGAGCAGGGCTTCCTGGCCGACGATGACGCTCTGCAGGGCCTGCCGCACGGAATGCAGCGTCTTGCTCTCGGACTGGATGCGTTGGGCGATGGCGACGACGTCGGTCATGGGCGGTGCTGCGCGAAAAAAGTGGCCCAGGACGATAACGAGGCCGCGAGACTCCTCAATCGCGCGATGCCGCCCGTTCCGCGAATCGCCGCCGCACCTCCAGGAAGCGCAGCCCCGGCAGTGCGGCCGCGGTGACGGCGAAGTTCCGCCAGGCCGCCGCTGGCTCCGGCGCGTTCTGC
>CAMAUH010000492.1 GCA_945861365.1 Candidatus Kuenenia stuttgartensis | reverse complement strand
GCTCGAGCAGCTGGCGGAGCGGCAGTTCGTGGTCCGGCCGTGGACGCTCGATGGCATCGGCGTCGGCACCGCTTCGGCGTTCCGGCAGTTCGACGGGGTCGCGGCGCGGCTGACGCTGGCACTCACCACCGTGAACACGCCGGATGCGGCGGGCGTGCCCGCTGCGCTGGCGGAATCGCTGCGCGGCGGCAAGGGCCTGTTCCTGGTGGTCGGCGAACGCGGTCTCGGTCGCTCGACGGTGCTGTCGACGTTCGTGTCGCTGCTGGCTGCCGAACCCAGCGACTATGTCGTGGTCGTCGGCGACGAGCCGTTGCCGCTGCCCGACAGCGGTGCGCTGGTGGTGCACCGGCGCTACGGCCTCTCGCCGAAGGAGCGCGCGGATGCCCTGCGCAGCGTCGTCACCGAGGATCCGGACGCGCTGGTGATCGCCGACGTCGGCTCGCCGGAGGCCTTCGAGATCGCCCTGCGCGCGGCCGAAGGCGGGCGGCGCGTGGTGGCCTGGATCGACGGCACCAGCGCCACCGCGGCGCTCGTGCGCATCCTGAACTTCTATCCGGTGCACGACCTCGCCCATGTGCGGGCGGCCCTGGCGGCGGTGTTGCGCGCGGTGTTCGTGCGCTTGCTGCTGCCGAACGTCGAGCACACCGGTTCGGTCGCCGCGACCGAGCTGCTGTTGGCCGACGAGACGGTGCGGGAGGTCGTTCGCGCTGGCGAACTCGGCGACCTGGCGCTGCTGCTGCGCGCCGAGGGCAACCGCTGCGGCCATTCGCTCGATCGGGCGATGCTGGCCTTGCTGCGGGAAGGGCGCGTCCGTTTGGAGGACGTGTTCGCGCGGACCGAGGACAAGGCGTGGCTGCTGGAGCGCACGCGGGGCTTGCAGACGGAGACGAGGTGAACCTTGGATACCAAACGACTCGACAATCTGTTGGCGGGGATGCTGCGCGTCGGCGCTTCCGCGCTGCACCTCGTGCCTGGCCGCAAGCCGGCGTTGCGCGTGCAGCGGCGATTCGTCGCCGGTGACGAGGAGCTGGTCGTGGCGAGCGACGTCGAGGAGCTGACGCGCGACCTGCTGTTCAGCGACCATCGCGCGACCCTCGCTCGTGCGGGTCACGTCGAAGTGCTCTACGTGGCGCGCGACGGTTCTCGCCATCGCGCGACCGTCGTCGATGCCTACGGACAGCTGTCCCTGGTGCTGCGGCCGGTGCCGTCGTCGCCGCCGAAGTTCGAGTCGCTCGACCTGCCGGACCAGTTCGCCGGGTTCCTGCGCAACCGCAGTGGCCTCGTCGTGGTCGCCGGGTTCTTCGCGGCGGGCAAGAGCACGACCCTCGCGGCGATCGTCGACTGCCTGAACCAGGATCCGTCGCGGCAGGTCGTGACCATCGAGGACGCGATCCTGTTCGTGCACCAGTCCGGTCCGGCCCTGCTGCATCAGCGGGAGATCGGCACGCACGTCGCCAGCGCCGCCGACGGGGTGCGCCAGGCGCTCGCCTGCGGCGCCGACGTGATCGTCGTCGACGAGATCCACGATGCCGAGTCGCTCGAAGCGGCGATCGCCGCGGCCGAGGCCGGTTGCCTCGTGTTCGCCGGCGTCGAAGCCGGCTCCGTCGTCGGGGCATTGACCGAACTCGGCAACCTGCTGCCGCTCGAGGATCGGCCGCGCTTGCGCACCCGCTTGTCGCGCGTGCTGCGTGCAGCGACCGCGCAGAGCCTGCTGCATCGCTCCCACAAGAGCGGCCGGGTGCCGGCGGTCGAAGTGCTGGTCGGCAGTCCGGCGGTCCGCGCCGCATTGCGCAAAGGCAACCTCGCCGACCTGCCGGCGATCATGCAACGCTGTCGCGGTCTCGGCATGCAGACCATCGACGTGTCATTGCGGGCATTGCTGGCGCGTCATCTGGTGACGCCCGAGGAAGCACTGCTGCACGCCAGCGATCGCGAAGACGTGCTCGGACGCAGTGTGAGCCCGGTTTCGGGGCGCTGAGAAGGCGCCCGGCGCTGTCGAGCCCACGGCAACGGGGCCACGGCAGCGTGCAGTTGCGCGGCAGTCGAGCCCTGCAATGTGGGGGAACGCGACGAACGCGGCGGAGAGTGCGGTGGCGTGGGGTACTGGAAGCCCCTGATGGAGCGGAAAACTCGCAGCGGATCCTCAAGCCCGGTGGCATGGATCCGAGGATGAAGGACCGGCCGCGCGATCGAACGCGACCGGGACAGTCGGCGAATCAAGCAAAGGCAAAGGAATAGTCATGGGTCTCAGAGTCAACACCAACATCGCGTCAATCAACGCGCAGCGGAACACGGCGCTGGTGACCACGCGGCTCGCCCGCAACTACCAGCGTCTGTCGACCGGTCTGCGCATCTCCACGGCTGCCGATGATGCAGCCGGCCTCGCCATCTCCGAACGCCTGCGCGCGCAGGTCCGTTCGCTGGCGCAGGCCTCCCGCAACGCCAACGACGGCATCTCGCTGGTGCAGGTCGGCGAAGGCGCGCTGAACGAGGTGAGCAACATCCTCGTCCGGTTGCGCGAACTCGCGATCCAGTCCGCGAACGGCTCGTCCTCGACCGCGGACAAGAACACGATCAAGGAAGAGTTCGACAGCCTGGTCAACGAGGTCAACCGCATCGCGCAGTCGACCGAGTTCAACGGCATCCGCCTGCTCGACGGCTCGTCCAGCACGGTCACGTTCCAGGTCGGCATCAACACCGCGGCCGGCATCGACCAGCTGAACGTGACGCTGGCACCGGCGCTGAGCACCTCGCTGGGCCTCGCCTCGGTCGACGTCGGTTCGAACGGCAGCACCAGCTTCGCGATCACCCAGATCGACTCCGCGATCAACGCGGTGTCGCAGCTGCGCGGTCGCTTCGGCTCGCTGCAGAACCGGTTGCAGTCGACCATCGCCAACCTCGGCGTGACGGCCGAGTCGCTGTCCGCCGCCGAGAGCCGCATCCGCGACGTCGATGTCGCGCTCGAGACCGCGGAGCTGACGCGCAACAACATCCTGCAGCAGGCCTCGATCTCGATCTTGGCCCAGGCCAACAGCCAGCCGCAGTCTGCACTGCAGTTGCTGCGACAGTGACGCCGGAGGCCCGACCGCTCGCTTGAGCGGTCGCGCCGCATGACACACGCCGGGGCGCGGACCCTGGCAAGCCGGCGAGGCCGCCTTCGCCCGCGAGTGGTTACCTTTGCCGACGCGGAGTTCGCTCCGTGCGAGCCGACCGGAGCGATCCGGTCGGCTCGTTTTCGTTACGGATCAGGTGTCGATGCGCAGCGCGTTCGAGGCGCCGAAGCGGATCGGTGCGCCGAGGTGCAGCCAGGCGTGCTGCACATGGAACGTCAGGCCGGGCGGCAGCGCCGGC
>CAMAUH010000491.1 GCA_945861365.1 Candidatus Kuenenia stuttgartensis | reverse complement strand
CCAGATGCCGTCCTGCAGGCGCAGCGACGGTCCGAGCGACGTCGGCAGTTCGCGGCGGAGGTCGGTCATGCGGACGCGCCCGCCTCCGGCTGGTCGACGACGGCCTTGATGCAGTCGGGCGAGCGGGCCGTCGCGAACGCTTCGCGCAGCGCCATCGCGGGGAAGTGGTGCGTCACCAGCCGATCGCCGATGCGGCGCAGTTCGGCGTCCGCGGCCAGCAGCTGCAGCGCGGCGCGGAAGTCGCCGCAGCGCGAACTCGACAGCTCGAGATGGCGCGTGGTGACCGCCGCGAGCAACGGGGACGCCGCGAGCGAGGCGTCGCGTCGTGCGCCGGCGAGCACGAGCACCTGGCCGCGGGGGCGCACCAGCGCGACTTCGCGGCCCGCTTGCGGCCGGATCGCGGCATCGACGCCCGCCGCGCTGTCGGCGACGACCACATCGGCGCGCGGCAGGCCCTCGGTGGCGCTGCCGTAGTGCGCGGCGAGTGCGACCGCGGTGCCGCGCTGCACATCCACCTGCGCTGGCAGCCACGGCGGTGGCGTCGCGTTCGCCAGCCACGCGATGCGCGGCCGTGGGCCGGTGCGCAAGCGTTCCCACGGCGCTTCGCCGGCAGCCGGCGCGGCATCGGGAAAGCGGGCGATGCCGATCTCGTCGACGACCAGTTCGGTCGTGTGGTGCAACCCGACTGACGGTTGGCCGTGCGTCGACTTCAGGTGCACTTCGCGCCGCGCCATGCGCACGGCCGACTCAAGACCTGCCGGGTTGCCCGTGGTGTCGATGACGACATCGAACGCGCCGTCTGCCAGTGATCCGGCGGGATGCGTGGAGTTGGCGCCGAACTGCTTTGCCAGCGCCAGCAGCCGCGGATCGCGTGCGACAGCCGCGATGGTGAAGGCGTCCTGCGGCGAGTGGCTGGAGCGGTAGGCGTGCAGTGCCGCGATGACCAGCATGCCGAGCCGGCGCGGCCCCAACACCGCGATCGACTCGCCGGCGCGCGGCGCGATCGTCGTCACGGCATGCAGCGCCGCAGCCAACGGTTCGACCAGCACGGCGGCGCTGTCGGGCACGTTCGCGGGGACTTCGAGGCAGCCTTCGATTGGCGCCAGGATCCACGCGCCGAAGCCCCCGGGCAGATCGTGGATGCCGAGCGTGGTCCGCTCCGGGCAATGCGTCGGCAGGCCGGCGCGGCAGAACGCGCAGTCGTTCGCGATGCCGCGCGCGTGGTGCGAGGCGTTGATCTCGACGACGTAGCGGCGGCCCTCCGCGTCGATCGCCACGACTTCATGGCCGATCACCTGCGGCAGCGGGAATGGCAGGTGGTGGCGCGCCAGATCGGTCGAGCAGACGCCGCACTGGCGCACGCGCAGCAAGCGGAAGCCGGGCCCCAGCTGCAGCGCCGTGACGCCATCGCGATCGATGCGCCAGCCCGTGCGCTCGTCACCGTCGAAGCGGTAACGCGCCGCGGCGAAGCTCTGGTCCGCGCGGTAGTCGAGGGCGTCGAAGGCGATCGTTGGCATCGTGGGCGCGCCCGGCAGTATCGGCCATGGAGCAGCCAGCCCGCAGGCCGATTCCCGCGATGGGAACGATCGCGCGAGGTTCGACGCCATGGGACGTTGGCGCCCCGCCGCCACCGGCGCGGCGCCAGGCAACGAGTGCAGCCGCCCTTTCTTCGCCGTTGAGCCGCGCCCGCCGCGGGCGTCGGCTCCTACGTAGGCGGGCCGGCCCCGCAACTCGCCCAGCTGTTAGTAGCCGAGCGAAAGCACCATCGCGTTGCTCGCGACGAGGCCGAGCTGGTTCAGCGACGGGTTGAACGTCACGGCCTGGCCGATCAGCCTCACGCCGACCAGCGACGTGCTGTTGGGCAGGACTTCGGGCAACTGCTGGCTCGCGCCCGGCGACAGGAACACCGTCGCTTCCGGCGCGACGACGTGCGCGAAGCAGCCCGGCATGCCGAGCGACGACATGGCGGTCGGCGGCACGGCCTGGGTCAGCGAGCGCATCAGCGCGCCCCAGCCGGTCGCGGCCGGGATGTTGTTCAGCTGCCACTGCATCGTCGTGCCGAGCACCGGCATGGCGTTGGTGCCGAGGCGCAGGCCGTCGAACGGCACGCTGCACAAGGCGAGCGGCGACGGCAGCGTCGTCGACAGGTCGCGGTTGCCCGGATCGGTGTAGTTGCCACCCGTGGTCCAGCCGGTCATCACCGCGAAGCTCGACGAGGCGATCGTCTGCCACACCACGTTGACGGTGCCATTCGGATAGAACTGGACCTGGAAGGTGTTGGGGGCCGTCGATGCGAGCAGCGGCACGCCGCTCCAGGTCAGGATCGCGCGCGTCGCGTTGGCGTCGAAGTAGACGTTGGCGCTGCTGGTCGCCGTCGGGTTCAGCAGGGCCCAGGCGGCAGCCCACCGCGGCGTGCCCTGCAGGAACTGGGCGGCGCTGGGCACCAGCTGCGGAGCGTTCGGCGTGCCCGGGGAGATGTAGCCGCTGGAGTGGAGGCGCAGCTGCGTCGTCGAGCCGCCGGGGTACGGCAGCGTGAAGGGCAGGTTGACGGTGGCCTGCGTGTTCAGGGCCATCGCCAGGTTGGTGCCGGCGGCGGGCACGAAGGCGACCGGCGTCTCGGCGACCGTGTAGGCGCCGTTGTTCAGGCTCATCGTCATCGAGCGACCCGACAGGTCGAACGCGGCGCTGGTCGGGAACAGTTCGTAGAACGTGCCGGTGCAGGTGCCGCAGGCGGTGCCGACCGACGACTTGTTGGCGAAGGAGAGGCCGCTCGGGACCTCGCTCGCGATCTGCACGGTGAGGGCGCCGGCACCTGGCCGCGCCTCGTCGATCGTGACCGAGCCAGCACCCGGGGCGATCGAGCAGTCGAACCAGACGTTGTAGATCGAGTTCCAGTTCAGCGCGTTGGTGCCGACCGCGGTGAAGACGATCTCGTTGGCAGTCTGCGAGAACGTCCAGTTGTTGAGCTGGTTGCCGTCGATGTCGCGGAAGCCGGCGTTCGCCACCGTGCCGCCGGTCGCCAACGGCACGCGGAACGAAGCGCCACCGCGGCTGTTGTCGACGTTGTGGATCGCGTACTCGTAGTGGTACATGCCGCCGCTGATGGCGGTCGCCTTGCTGGCGACGAAGAACCGGCCGTCGTCGTTGCCGTTGCCGCCACTGTTGACCTGGGCGCCGGTCCAGTGCTGCAGGATCGAGCCGAACGCTTCGCCGACGTTGCTGTTGGCGACCGTCCACGTGGTGCCGTTCCACGACGCCGTCATGCCGCGCGACTTGATGTTGTCGCCGCGGTTGGCGAGCGCCTCACCCTGGTGGATGAGCTGGATGCCGTAGTAGTAGCTGGCGCCGGCGAC
>CAMAUH010000490.1 GCA_945861365.1 Candidatus Kuenenia stuttgartensis | reverse complement strand
TCGCTGCTGTCAGCACCGCTCGGCCGGCTGTCGGATCGCGTCGGCCGACGCCGCCTGCTGCTGGCGGGCCTGCTGAGCCATGCGGCCGTGCTCGGGGCGTTCGCGATGAGCCCCGCGCTGCTCGTGGCGTTGCTGCTGTTCCCGCTGCTCGGTGTGCCGACCGCGTGCAATGAGTCGGCCGAACGCGGCTTCGTCGCCGACCTGACCGGTGCGCACAAGCGCGGTGCGGCGTTCGGGCTCTACCACGCGGTGCAGGGTTGCGGTGCGTTCGTCGGCGCGTTGGCGATCGGTTGGCTGTGGGATCACCACGGCGCACCGGCAGCACTCGGTGGCGCAGCTGGCGTCGCCCTGCTCGCGGCGCTGGCACTCGGGTTCGTGCCGGCGCGGCGCGTCAGCGTGTAGCGATTGGCAACGACCGCGCGGCGGCGCCATGCTCGCGGCATGCGCACCCTGTTCGCCGTGTTGTCGTTCGCCGCTGCCTCAGCCGCCCAGGTCACGTTCCACGCCGAGGCCGGCAAGTCGCTGGTCGCCGCCGACGCCAAGGTCGAACGCATCGTCGAGGGCCGCGCGTTCACCGAAGGCACGCTGTGGCTGCCGAAGACCGGGCAACTGCTGTTCACGGACATCCCGAAGAACCAGTGGCTGGTTTGGACCGCGAAGGACGGCTGCAAGGAGTGGAAGGCCAGCGAGGGTGCCAACGGCAACACGCTGGACCTCGACGGCCACGTGCTTTCGTGCCAGCACACGGCGCACAACCTGGTGCGGCACGAAGCGGACGGCAAGGCCACCGTGCTGGTCAGCGAACACGGCGGCAAACCGCTGAACTCGCCGAACGACGTCGCGGTGCGCAACGATGGTTCGATCTGGTTCACCGACCCCGGCTACGGGCTCGGCAAGCGCATGGCCGAGCAGCCCGGCCGCTTCGCCTACCGCTTCGATCCGGCGACGAAGGCGACGACGGTCGTGCAGCAGGACTTCGACCAGCCGAACGGCCTGTGCTTCGCGCCCGACCATCAGCGGCTCTACATCGCCGACAGCGGCAAGAAGCAGCGCGTCGGCGCGTTCCCGGTGCAGGCGGACGGCACGCTCGGTGCCGCGACCTTCTGGCTGGAAGGCGGCGCCGACGGCATCCGCTGCGATGCGCAGGGCAACCTCTACACGACGGCGAACGACGGCGTGCGCATCTACAGCCCGACCGGCGAGAAGCTGGCGACGATCGCGCTGCCGGAGCAGCCGTCGAACTGCGCGTTCGGTGGCGAAGCGTTCTCGACGCTGTTCGTCAGCGCGCGCACGTCGATCTACATGGTGCCGCTGAAGGTGGCGGGGGCGGCGATCCCGCCGGCGCGTGCGGCGGCGCCGGCGAAGGACGCGAAGGCGACCGGCGACACGAAGTAGTTCGCCGCGGGGCTCAGCCGCGCAGCGTCGACGGCGGCACGCTGCGCACGGTCGCGGGGTCCTTCTTCAACCGCTTCCACAGCGCCGCGTCGTGGCGCTTGGTGACCGCCGCCTGCCGCAACCCGGGTTCGGTGCACACCAGCACACGCGCTTCGTGCGGCGTGATCTCGGGGCGGCCGAGCACGCGGTTGTCCGGCGGTGCCACCGCAGCCGCTTCGCGCTGCAGCGCCAGGAACGCGTACGGCAGCGCGCGCAGGTCGATGTGCAGTTCGCGCGACGCGTGCGCCCAGAACGCTTCGGTGAACACGTGCGGCGGCGGCTCGGCGAAGAAGTGGCACCAGTCGTTGCCGTTCTGCAGCGACGGGCAGGTGCCCGCGTGCGGGCATGGGGCGGTGATGCGATGCGTCGCCAGCAGCTTGCCGCGCAGCACCGCGAGGCGGCGCGCGACGCGGTGCGTGCCCGGTTCGACCAGCACGACAGTGCGGCTCTTCGCGATCAGCGCCAGCAGTTCGGCCTCGCCGTTGGCGTCGAGTTCGGCCAGCACGTGGCTGACCAGCAGCACGTCGGGCTGCAGCGTGCGCAGGTCGCGCTGCGCGCGGGCCGTGACGGTCGGGTGCTCGGCGCGCAGCTGCTGCGTCGCGAACGCCATCGCGGCGGCGGAGCGGTCGTGGCACAGCACGGTGCCGGCACCGAACGCTTCGACGTAGCGCCGCGCCGCGATGCCGGTGCCGCAGCCATAGTCGAGCACGGTCGCTCCGTCGCTGCGCGGCAGGCCGCGGTCGCGGCACTCGGCCAGCGCCGCGTCCCACTTCCAGCCGATGCGGGCGGCGAGCACGCGGTCGTAGGCGCGCAGGTCGCGGTCACAGCGCCAGTAGTCGGACAGCGCCGCATCGCCGCGCGCGTCGTCGAGGAAGCCACTGCGCAGGCGCTCGATGCGGTCGAAGTCGTCGCGGGTCAGGGTCGTGCCGCCGTTGCCGGGAGTCGTCACAGGCCGCGCTCGAGGTTGTCCGCGTCCAGCAGGTCCTGGGGACGGCCGACGGTGCGCTTGTTCTTGATCAAGTCGGTCTTTGCCAGGTAGGCGACGGGTTGCGGTCCGTACGTCGAGACCGCGCGCCGCGGCCAGCAATCCGTGAACTGCAAGCCATCCACGGCGGTCAGGATGTCGATGCGGTTCGGTGGCAGGCCGATCTGGTACACGACGCCTGGCCGCGCGAAGTCGTCGACAGCAACGCCATGCGTGGTCAATGGCGCGCCGTAGGCCGCCAACGCCGCGTAGACGCGCACGGCGTTGTCCGGAGTCGGATCGACCCAAACATCGAGGTCCTTCGTGAAGCGCGGTTGGGAATGGAAGGTCACGGCGTAGCCGCCGACCACGAGGAAGCGCACGTCATGGGCGGCGAAGGTGGCCAACAGTTCGCTGAAGTCGCGGTTCATCGTGAATGCCCTTCACTGCCAATGCGTCTTTGACCATGTCCCACAGCATCTCCACGCGCTGGTGGGGCGGGATCGCGCGCCAGAAGGCGTCGTCGAACGAGCGCTCGTCGTCCCCCATGCGACACACCCTGCCCAGGAAGACGCGCGGGGCATCGGGTGGTTGTGGGTCGCTCGGCTGCATCGCGCCGAGCATAGCTTGCTGCTGCGGCTGCCGTCGCGTGGCTGCCGCGAACGGATCGCTTCGCCCGTGCCGACCTCGTGGTCACAGGTCCGCGAAGCGCACGCAGCGCAGGCCATGGCGGGCGGCGGTCGTCGGATCGGCGAGGAACGCCAGTTCCGCGGCGTGCGGACGGCGGTAGCCCATCGCGTCGATCGCCGCCATGTCGGCGTCGGGCTCGCGCGGATGCACCATCCATTCGCACGGCGTGTCGGGCAGGTTGGCGGCGATGCGCTGCGCGCGCGCGGCGAAGTCGTCGCGGGCTTCGGTCGTGATGCCGACGAACGGCAGCGTGGAAAGGCCGCTGTGG
>CAMAUH010000489.1 GCA_945861365.1 Candidatus Kuenenia stuttgartensis | reverse complement strand
GACCACGTGCTGATCGATCGCGTGCTGGTGGCGCGGGTCGGTGTGCCGGTGACGTTGTCGCTGATCTACCTGCTGGTCGCGCGTTGGGCCGGCCTGTCGGTCGCTGGCGTCGCGATGCCCGACCACTTCCTGGTCCGCCTGCACGGGGTCCGTCCGAGTCTCGTCGATCCGTACCACGGCGGGCGCACGGTGACCAAGACCGACTGCGCGCGCTACTTGCGCGCCAACGGCCACGATCAAGTTCGCGACCACCTGCGCGATCTCAGCGATCGGGAAGTGCTGATCCACTATCTGCGCTGCCTGCGCCGCGCTGCCTCGCACCGGCAGGCCAGCGGTGCGCAGCAGACTCTCGGCCACGCGCTGGCCCTGCTCGAGACGCCCTGACGTGGCGCGGCGAACGATGCTGCGGCGCTGGGGATCGCTGCTCGCGTTCGGCTTCGCGTCGTGCAGCGGGGTGTTCCAGCACGACCGGCCGGCACCGATCGACTACGCGGTGATCGCGCCCGCCGCGACGGGCTTGCGCATCGGCAGCGCCGAACGCGACATCACGCCGCCGGTCGGCGGTTACATGGCCGGCTTCGACCTCGGCCGCACCAGTGCGTCGATCAGTTCGCCGCTGAAGGTGCGGGTGCTGGTGCTCGAGACGGCGGCGCGCCGCTTCGCGATCGTCGGCGTCGACAACCTCGGCGTGATGCGCGACGACGTCGATTGGTTGAAGGCCGGCCTGCCGGGCTTCGCGAACGGCGACGTGTTCGTCTGCGCGAGCCACACGCATGCCGGGCCAGACCTGATCGGCATGTGGGGCACGTACTTCCTCACGTCCGGGCGCGATCGCGACTACCTGACGGCGCTCGGGGCGGCGATGACCGCCGCGGTCGCCGAGGCGCGCCGCAACGCGGCGCCGGCCCGGCTCGAGCATGGGGTGGTGTCGATGCCGCCGGCGGGGCTGGTGCGCAACAGCAACCGGGCGTTCGTGTTCGATCGCCGCGTGCATGTGCTGATGGCGAAGGCCCTCGACGACGGCCGGCCGCTCGGCACGCTGCTGCACCTCGCTTGCCATCCGGAAGTGATGCCGCGCCGCAACCGCGCGATCAGCGCCGACTTCGTCGGGGCACTGTGCGACGAGTGGCGTGCGCGCGGGCACGGCCAGGCGGTGTTCGTCAACGGCGCGCTCGGCGCGATGGTCACGCCCGCCGTGCAGCCGCGCGACGAGGTCGGTGTGCGCCACTTCGGCCTGCAGGCCTGCGATCTCGCGGAGCGCGCGCTGGCTGCAGCGATGCCGCTGCCGGTCGATGCCATCGAGGTGCGGCGCCGCGACGTCTACCTGCCGATGGCTTCGCTCGGCTTCCGGCTCGGGCGGCTGACGACGGTGCTGCAGCGGGAGCTGTACGACGGGGACGCGCGCAGCACGGTCGGTTGGCTGCGCATCGGTGCGTTCGAAGCGCTCGCGGTGCCGGGCGAAGTGGAGCCGGCGCTGGCCGAGCGGTTGCGCGCGCAGCTGCAGCGCCCCGAGCTGGTGTTGTTCGGCCTGTGCGACGACGAGGTCGGCTATCTGCTGCGACAGCAGGAAGCGGACGATCCCGAGTTCGCCTACGAGCGATCGATGAGCGCCTGCGCGTCGGCCGGCGAGCGCGTCAGCGACGCGATCACCGGCGTCCGATGACGGTCGTGGCGCGCCGCGCAATGCGCGTCGTTCAGAACAGTGTCGAGTAGGGCAGCCAGCCGTCGACCATCAGATACACCGGCCGGAACAACTGGCCCAGGAAGCGGCTCAGCACCACGAACACGACGATCGTGCTGTAGGGGATGTTCTGGATCATCTCGAAGAAGCGGCGCGTGGCCGGCAGCAGGCCGCCGACGACCCCGGCACCATCGAGCGGCGGCAGCGGCACCAGGTTGAACACCGCCAGCAGCAGGTTCAGGTAGAGGAACGTCGTCGCGATCTCGCGCACGGTGCGTTCGGTGTCGCCTTCCGGGCGACCGATGCCGGCCAGCACCGCGAACGCGATCGCTGCCAGCAGCAGGTTCGCCATCGGCCCTGCCACTGCCATCAGTGCGGCGCGGCGCGGGTGGTGGAAGGCCCAGATCGGGTCGTACGGCGCGTGCGCGAAGCCGAAGCAGGTCTGGCCGTTGGTCGCGAACAGCGACAGCAGCGGCAACACGAGCATGCCGAACGGTTCGCGCTGCATGTGCGGCAGCGGGTTCAGCGTGACCTGGCCGCCGTTGTAGGCCGTGCGGTCGCCGCCGAGCATCGCCACCAGTGCGTGGGAGGCCTCGTGCACCGTCAGGCTGATGATCAGCACCACGAACAACTGCACCGCGTCCTGCCAGATCATGGTTGCTCCTCCGCGTCGGTGTCGGGGGCTGGCGTGTCGGCGTCCATCGCCGCGGCGAGGTCGGCGGTGACCTTCTTCACCTTGGTCTCGGTCGCGGCGAGCTTGCGGCGGCACAGCGCCAGCAGTTCGGCGGCGCGCTCGACCTTCTCCGTCAGCACGTCGAGGTCGATCTCGCCCGACTCGATGTCGTGCAGGATGCGTTCGAGTTCGGCGCTCGCCTCGGCGTAGCTCGGTTCGTCGGCCTTCTTCTTCTTGTCGGTCATGGCTGTGCCTTCTGGATGTGGTCGATGTGCGCCGTGGCGCGGCCGTCGCGGAACTGCACCGTCAACGAGCTGCCGGGCGCCAGGCGCTCCACGGCCGGCACCACGCGCCCGGCGGCGTCGCGCACCAACGCGAAGCCGCGCGCGAGCACCCGCATCGGGTCGAGCAGTCGCTGGCGGACGGTCTGGCGTTCGAGTTCGGCCGCGGCGCGTTCGCAGCGGCGCGCGACCTGCTGCTGCAAGGCGACCTGCGTCTGCCGCAGGGCATCGCGCTCGGCCTGCAGCCGGAAGCGGTGGGCGGTCTGCAGCGCGCGTCCCTGCGTCGCCAGGGCCGTGCGCGCGCGGGTGACGGCGCGATTGGCCGCGGCGGCGACGTCGTGTGCGCGGTCGCGCAGATCGCCACCGAGTTCGGCGAGGCGGCGCTGCACGTCGGCATGCAGCCGGGCGGCCTGTTCGGCGAGGCCGGTGCGCGCCGATTCGATGCCGCGCACCAGCAGTTCGGCGACGGCGGTCGGCGTCTTCTCCGAGTGGGCGATCGCGTCGAGCACCGATTGGTCGCGCTGGTGGCCGATGCCGATCAGCACCTTCAGCGGGTGTCTGGCGACCGCGAGGGCGACGTCGCGGTCGTCGAACCAGGCGAGGTCCGTGCGCGAACCACCGCCGCGCACGATGCACAGCACGTCGAACTGCCCGGCGCGGTCGGCGAACCAATGCAGGCCGGCGAGCAGCGTCGGCTTCAGGTCGATGCCCTGCACCTTGACCGGGAACAGCG
>CAMAUH010000488.1 GCA_945861365.1 Candidatus Kuenenia stuttgartensis | reverse complement strand
AGTGCACGGTCGGCATCGACGGCGGCACCACGTGGGAGTACCGCGCCACCGGCTGGCTGGCCCATCAACTGACGCCGACGCCGCCCAGCGGTGCGATCTGGTTCGATCGCCACGACGGCGTCATCAAGGTCGCGGCGAACGCGACGGTCTGGCCCTTCGACGGGGTGTCGTGGCAGAGCCAGTCCACTGCCGGCGGCAGCCCGTCCAGTGGTGTCACCCACTTTTCGGCGCGCGACCGGGCCGTGGCCTTCCCGTCGAGCTTCGGCGCGGTGCAGTGGTTCGATGGCGCCACCTGGAGCGCAACCGTATCGCTGCCGGCGGCGGCCACCGTCCCGCAGTTGGTCGAAGACGTGCGCCGCGGCGCGTTGCTCGGACTGGATCTGCAGAACGAAAGCAACGTGTGGTTCGACGGCGTGCTCTGGCGCACGCAACCCGTCGATGGCCAGTTCGAGATGTCCGGAGTGAACCTGACGGCGGACGCCGTCACGGGCCGCGTGTTCGCCGTCGACCGCACCGGCCGCGTGTGGCAGGCGGACTGGCCGGACACCGCCACGCTGGCGCGATACGGCCGCGGCTGCCCCGGCAGCGCCGGCACGCCGCGCCTGGAGCGCGTGGGCCCGACCACGCCGCTGCTCGGCCAACTGCTGCCACTGCGCTTGTCGTCACTGCCGCCGACACCGGGCCTCGCCGTGCTCGCACTCGGCGACTCGATCGAAGCCGCCGCCGGCCAGCCACTACCCCAGTCGCTGGCGGTGATCGGGCTGCCGCAGTGTGCGCTGTGGACCCCGGTGCTCGGCACCACGACGCTCGTCCACGCGGGCAATGCGCTGACGTTGACCCTGCCGCTGCCGGCGAACCCCTCCCTCGCGGGCGTGCTGTTCACCTTCCAAGCCTTCGTGCTCGACCAGGCCGCGCCGAACGGCATCGGCAGCGTCAGCAACGCCGTACTGGGGATCGCCCGATGAACACCCTTCCCACACTCCGCGCGTGCGCTGCCCTCCTGCCAGCGATCCTCGCACCACTCGCCGCGCAGACATGGCAGCCGACGCTGCCGAGCGGCACCAGCGTGGGTGCCGTCACCGACACCACGCGCGGCCGCATCCTGGTGTTCGGCGGCGCAAGGACCTCGCTCGTCACCACGATCCAGCTGGACGAGACCTGGTGGTACGACGCGCAGGGCTTCCGTCCGGCGATGACGCCAGGCGCCCCGGCGCCGCGTGGCTACGGCCTGCTGGCGCACGACGCCGCGCGCGGCCGCACCGTGCTGTTCGGCAGCGTGACCGCGACCGGCAGCGCACTCACCGAGACCTGGGAACACGACGGCACGAACTGGCAGCAGGTGCTGCCCGCGACTTCGCCCGCGAGCAACCTGGGCGCCCTGGTCTACGTGCCGTTCCTCGGCGGCTGCCTGCTGTTCACGGGCACCGGCGAGACCTGGCTCTACGACGGCACCACGTGGATCCAGCGCACGCCGACCGCGAGCCCACCGGCCCGCGACGGCTTCGGCCTCGCCTTCGACCCGACGCGCCAGGTCGTCGTGCTGTACGGCGGCTACGCAGCACCCGCCTTCCTGGCCGACACCTGGGAGTTCGACGGCACGACATGGAGCCAGGCGAACCCGACCGCCTCACCGCCCGCCGACAGCCCGCAGATGACGTTCGACGCCGCGCGCGGCCGCGTGCTGGCCCGCCTGCGCAACGTCGTGCCCAGCGAATGGGAGTACGACGGCTCGACGTGGACGGCGCTGCCCATGGTGGTGACGCTGCCGACCTACTTCGCCGAGCAGCTGCTGCCTTCGCCGAGCAGCGGCCGGACGATGCTGCTGATGCGTTCTCCTGGCGGGGAACCGAACGCGTTCTTCTCCGAGCTCGTCGGCACCAGCTGGATCCCCGAGGACGCCAGCCGCATTCCGCCGGCCCGCTTCGATGCCCGCACCGCGGTCGACGTTCGCCGCGACCAGGTGCTGCTGTTCGGCGGGCGCAGCACCGAGGTGCCCGGCGACCGCACCGCGGAATGCTGGCTGCGCAACGGCCAGCGCTGGTACCTGCTCGATCCGACGCCGAGCCCGCCCTCGCGCTACGGGCACGGCCTGGTGCACGACGCGGCCCGCGATCGCATGGTGATGTTCGGCGGTTCCGGCAGCCAGGGCACGCTCGGCGACACCTGGGAATTCGCGGCGGGCCAGTGGACGCCACGCACCAACGTCGGCTCGCCCGGCCCCCGCTACCGCTTCGGCATGGCCTACGACCCGCTGCGCCGCCGCACGCTGCTGTTCGGTGGTCAGAGCGGTGGATTGCTGGCGAGCCTGTGGCGCTACGACGGCGTCAGCTGGACCGCGATCCCGACGCCTTCGGGGCCGACCGCGCGCGCCGATGTCGCGATGGCCTACGACGCCGCCAACGACCGCATGGTGGTGTTCGGTGGCGAGACCGCGTTCGGCGACAGCGGCGAGACCTGGGCCTGGACGCCGCTCGGCTGGCAGCTGATCAGCAGCACCGGCCCACTGCCGCGCCAGCGGGCGGCGATGCAGTACGACCCGCTGTGCGGCTGCGTGGTGCTGCACGGCGGCCGCACCGGCAACACCGTGTACGGCGACACCTGGGAACTGCGCGGCAACACTTGGACGCAAGCCGCGAGCGCGTCGACGATGCTCGACCGCTTCGGCGCCGACATGCTGGCGCTGCCACATCGCGGCCGGCTCGAAGTGCAACGCGGCGCCGCGCTGTTCCAGCTGTTCTCGACGTTCATCCCCATCGCGCTGCGCGACCAGTGGCAGCGCACGCCGGACCCGGTCGCACAGGCCGTGCGCCACGGCACCGGCTGCGCCGGCAGCGCGGGCACACCTTCGCTCGCGCCGAGCGGCGGCAGCGTGCCGGCCCTCGGCAGCACGTTCACGCTGCAGGTGCAGAACGTGCCGAGCAACCCGGGGCTCGCGGCGTTCGCGCTCGGCACGGACATCACGCTGTCCGGCGGCGCGCCACTGCCGCAGGACCTCGCCGTGATCGGCCTGCCGGGCTGCGCGCTGTGGATCGCGCCGGAACTGCTGGTCGCGGTCGCGACCGGCAGCGGCACCGCGAGCCTGGCGCTGGCGCTGCCGTCGACACCGACGCTGGCAGGCAGCGTGCTCGGCATCCAGGTGCTGGCACTCGACGCGGCCGGCCCCGGCTTTGGCGGCGCGGTCAGCAACGCCGTCGTCGACATCGTGCATTGAACCGACGCGGTCAGCGCGGCAGCAGCTTGCCGAGCTCACCCGCCAACCACTGCGCGACGCGCTCGTTGCCGAGCGTGTTGTAGTGGCCACCATCGGACACGAACGCGGCCCCGGCATCGGCGGCATCGGCGAGCAGCGGCGTCGCGTCGAAGGCCGGGATGC
>CAMAUH010000487.1 GCA_945861365.1 Candidatus Kuenenia stuttgartensis | reverse complement strand
GGCGTCAGCCGCCGGCTTCTCGACCGTGCCCGTGGCCGTGACCTCGAAGGACTCGGCGTCGAGCTTGGCCAGCGTCAGCTCGAGCTTGCTGGTGAACGGCATGCGGCCGCCGCCCTGCTCCGTGCTCTTGGACCACTTGCCGCCCTGCGCGGTCGGCTTCTCCGGCAGCGCGCCGAACGCGGCCTCGGCGATCTCGCGCAGCGTGTCTTCGGTGAGGCCTGGGCCGGTCATGCCGCCGCCGCCGCCGGCGTCGGCCAGGATGTCCTTCGTGTCGACCAGTTCGACGACCTTGCCGTTCGTGCCGACCTTGGCGGTGAACGACTTGCCGGCGCCGGCCATCATGCTCTTCGTCATCATGCCCGACATCGCGCCGGGGCCGTCGTCTTCGCCGCCGTCGGCGCCTTCGGCCGGCTTCGCCGAGTCGAAGTCCGCGTCGCCCATGCCCATCGGCATCGTGATCGAGCCGTGCACGCGGGCGAGCTTCGCCTCGACGATCAGGTTGCCCTTGTCATCGACGTCCTTGACCGTCAGGTGCACGGTGCGGGTGACGTGCTGGCCGCTTTCCATCTGCTGGCCGCCCATGTCGATGGTCTGGTCCATCTTCATCTCTTGCAGCAGCCACACCGACGCACCCTTCTTGGCGGTGGTCCGCAGGTCGACCTCCCCTTGGCAGAAGAGCGGCGTGGCGAGGAGGAGGGGGAGGAACGTGCGAAGGGTCATGCTCATGAGTTGGCGCAGTGTGGCCGAAGTCCCGGAGATTACGTCGGCAGCCTGCCGAAGGCGAACGGACGTAGGCCTCGAAGCGGCGGGCTCACCCCGGCATCAAGGGTCGAACCGGCAGCCGATGCCCCGCACCGTGTGCAGGTGGCGGGGGGCCGCCGGATCCCGCTCGAACAGCTTGCGCAGCCGCAACATCACGTTGTCCAGCGTGCGCACGGTGGTGGGGGCGGCGCTGCCGAACAGGTGCTCGACGGCGGTGCGGCGTGCGACCACCGCGCCGGCGTGGCCAGCCAGCAGTTTCAGCAGCTTGGTCTCGGTCACCGTCAGTTCGGTCTCGGTGCCGTCGTGGCAGCGAGCCCGCATGGCGCGGAAGTCCACCTCGTTGCCGCCGAAGGCCAGCCGGTCGCTGCCGGCGGCGGGCGCTGGACGCCGGCGCAACAGGCCGTCGACGCGCAGCAGCAGTTCGCGCAGGTTGAACGGCTTGGTCAGGTAGTCGTCGGCCTGCAGTTCGAGGCCGCGGATGCGATCCTGGTCGGCGCTTCGCGCGCTCAGGATCAGCACCGGCGTCTGGTCGCCGCGGGCGCGCAACTGCTTCAGCACTT
The DNA here is from genome assembly GCA_945861365.1 of Candidatus Kuenenia stuttgartensis. Taxonomy (GTDB): domain Bacteria; phylum Planctomycetota; class UBA1135; order UBA1135; family UBA2386; genus UBA2386. The sequence goes on along the minus strand of CAMAUH010000487.1, from coordinate 2,058 downwards.
CGAAGCCGTCGAGCCCGGGCAGCATCACGTCGAGGATCAGCAGGTCGATGCCGCCCTTCGCCATGCGGTCGAGGGCGCGCGGCCCGGTGAACACGTGCTCGGCGTGGTACGACTCCAGCGTCAGGTTGTCGCACAGCATCTCGCCGAGCGTGCGTTCGTCCTCGGCGACCAGGATCCAGCGGCTCATGGGTTCCTCCGCAGCGGCAGCCGCAGCTGGAACACGCTGCCGCGATCGCGGCCACCGCTGTCGGCTTGCACCGTGCCGCCGTGTTCGGTGACCAGTTGCCGCACCAGATGCAGGCCGAGCCCGGTGCCGCCGCTGGCGGTGTCGCTGCCGCGCCAGAACGGTGCGAACGCGTGCTGCAGCTCGTTGTGGTCCATGCCGCGGCCGCTGTCGGCCACTTCGATCCGCGCGGAGCCGCGATCGGCAGAGGTGCGCACGTCGACGCGCCCGCCCGGCGGCGTGTACTTGATCGCGTTGTCGAGCAGGTTGCGCAGGATCAGCTGCATCGCCGTCGGATCGCGGTCGCACGGCAGCGGCCCGGCCGCGTCGTCGTGCAACTCGACCTCCGCCGCGAGCGCGCGGCCACGCACCGCGGCGACCGCTGCCTGCACGTCGGCGGTCAGGTCGCCGGATTGCATGTGCAGCGTGCGCTGCGTGCTGCGCAGGCCCGCGGCCGTCAGCACGTTGTCGAGGCCGCGCCCCAATCGCTCGATCTCGAGCAGGCCGGTGTCGAGGTAGCGCGGCAGCTTGTCCGGCACGACGCGGCCGTCGCGCAGCGACTCGAGCAGCAGCTGCACCGTCGCCAGCGGCGTCTTCAGTTCATGCGTGGCGGCGGCGAGGAAGCGATCCTGCGTCGCGCGCAGGCGCTGCTCGCGCTGCATCGACTTCACGTACAGCCAGCCGAGCCCGAGCAGCACCAGCGCGAAGAAGCCGCCTTCGCTGGCGAACATCGCGCGGCGGCGACGCGCCAGTTCGCCGAGGTCGGCGACGCTGTCGGCGCCGAGCGCGCGCGCCGCCGGTTCCGCGGCGTTGGCAGCGAGGTGCACGCTGGCGGTCGCCAGGGCATCGCTCGCGAACCACTGGAACAACGTCCACCACGTGACCAGGGCGAACGACAGGCTGAGGATCAGCCCGAACAGCAGCGAACTCGGCGAACGCACCACGCGAGCCTAGGAGAACGCACAGCGGCGCCCGGTGCGAGCATTTCGTCGCGGGGGCGTGCTCACTGCGTGCGCAGGCGCAGCGCCAGGCCCATCGGCCGCAGCGAGTTCGCGTAGGCGGCGTTGGCATCGAGGTCGTGGGCGACCATGTAGGTGCCGCGGCCGAGCGCTGCCCAGCTGCCGAGCGTCACCGCGCGCGCGTTGCTGAAGACGATGCCCCACGCGTTCGCGGTCGGCACCAGCGAGGCCAGTTGCTCGAACAGCACGATGCCCGACAGCGCAGCGTTGGCCGGCAGCGCCAGCGGCAGTTGCGTGCCGGTGACGGCGCCGTTCGCGTCGGCGAGCGTCGCCAGCGTCAGGTCCGGGCTGGCCAGCAGCGTGCAGGCGGTGCCGGGCAGCGTGAACGGCAGCGGCGCGAACGCCACGCTGTCGCTGAGGCCGTAGACGCCCAGCACGAAGGCGTTGGCGCCGAGGTTCTGGCCGGTCAGGAAGTGCGCGCCACCCGGCGCGTAGGTGCCGTTCGTCGACGCGGTCGCGGCCGGCGCGCTGCCGCCGGTGCTGCAGCCAGCACCGTAGCTCGCCGCGCTGCCGTCGGTGATGCCGCCGCTGGTGGTCGCGCCGTCGAGGATCGCGTGCGCGTAGCCGAAGCTGGCGATGTTGTTGCCTTCCATCACCAGCTCGACGACCAGCCATTCGCCGGTGTTGACCGCCAGCTGGTACGGCGTGCTGAAGTCGAACTTCAGCGTGTTGTTGGTGCCGCCCCAAGGTGCCGGGGTCTGTGAGCCGCTGTCGGGCAGGAACGTCACCGGGCCGTCGAAGACGGTGGTCAGCGGTTGCGTCAGGTTGCTCGCGAACATGGCGCCCGGGGCGGCGACCGCGCTGGTTCCGAGCCGG
>CAMAUH010000486.1 GCA_945861365.1 Candidatus Kuenenia stuttgartensis | reverse complement strand
CGCCATCCCGACGACCGACGGCGAAGCCAACAGGTCTGCATCGCGTTGGCGCGCCGCGACGTCGAGCGCCAGGCCACTCAGCAGCCCGGCCGTCAGCAGGCCGATGCCTGCCGTGGTGCTGAAGGTGCGGTTGTGCAGGACCCAGTCGCGCACGGTTCGCCAAGGTGTGCTGCGGCGCGCTTGCAGGGGTTCCCCGCGGCGCAGGCGCGCCAGGTCGGCCGCCAGATCCCGCGCGCTGCCGTAGCGGAACGCGGGATCGCGGTCGATCGCGGCCGCGACCACCCGTTCGATGGCTTTCGGCAGGTCCGGCTGCAGTTCCCGCAGCAGCGGGGGCGGCTCGTTGCCGGTGATCGCGCGCAGCAGGTCGGCTTGCGAGACTCCGGTGAACGGCAGGCGCAGCGTCAGGCACTCGAACAGCATCACGCCGAGCGAGTACACGTCGCCGCGGGCATCGGGCTCACTGGTTCCCGTGATGCACTCCGGAGGCATGTAGGCTGGCGTGCCGAGCAGATCGTCGCTGGCGGTCAGGGTGTCGGCGGTGTCGTGCACGGCGAGGCCGAAGTCGACGAGCACCGGGTGGCCGTCAGGTTCCAGCAGCACGTTGCCGGGCTTCACGTCGCGATGCAGGACGCCCTGCTCATGGGCTGCCTGCAGGGCCTCGGCGATGACCTCGACCATGGCGAGCACGGCGGCCGTATGGGGAGCCATGCCGCGTGGATTCTGGTCGGGCAACAGGCCTCGCACCATCGCTTCCGTCAGCAGCGGTTCGTGGGGGGATGCGGTGCTGGTCGGCTCCGCCTTGGCTGCCGCGATGCGTTCGGCGAGCGTCGGGCCTTCGATCAGGCGCATGACCAGATAGGGGCATCCTTCGAGGACGCCATCCTCGATGGGTTCACAGATTCCCGGGTGCCGGAGCCTGGCGAGCGCTTGCACCTCGCGCTTGAACCGTTGCCGCGCATCGCGGCGGTCGAGCACGTCCTGATGCAGGATCTTCAGTGCCACTCGTTGGCGATCGGCCACGCGTTCGGCAGCGAACACCGAGCCCATGCCCCCGCTCCCCAGCTCCGCGACGATGCGGTAGCCGGCGAACACGACGCCGGGGCCGAGCGTCCAGTGGCGGCGGGGCTGCCACGGTGGTGCCGTGTCGCCGACTTCGCCGGTGGCGGTGTCTGCGGCTGCGGTCGCTTCCGCCGCGGCACGAGCCACGTGGGCGTCGATCGCGGCGTGCTGCTCCGGGTTCGCTGCGCGCAGGGCCGCGAGATCCGCTGCGCGGCGCGCTGGCGCTCCGTAGAGGATGCGGAACAGCGCGTCGAGCAGGGCAGGCGGCAGGTCCGAACCGTCGGCTGCACTCATCGCGGCGGAATCAATCCGGGGCGATCCTCGTCGACGGCAGCGAGGATCAGTTGCAACTCGGCGCGCCAGTCGGCTTCGGTCCCCGATTGGTCACGCAGTTCCTGTTCGAGGAACGAACGCAGCCGCATGCGGCCGCGGGTCAGATCCTGGTGCACGGCGGCGACCTTCTTGCCGATGCGTGCCGAGATCTCGAGGACCGAGGCCGGTGCCTGCTCGGGGTGTTCGGCATCGCCGAGTCCGTAGAACCAGCGGATCACGTCCGCATGGATCGGGTAGTGCTCTGCCATGGCATTCAGGGCGAGCTGGACCGTGTGTCGAGCCCAGGCGCGCAGCTCTACTTGCTCGTTGGCCAGGTTCGCTGACGCCTCGATTTGCCCGAGTTGTCCATCGTTGGCGGTGCCCTGGTCGTGCTTGCGCAGCCAGGACTTGGCGAAGTTGCCGACCACGCCAGCCAGGTACGGCCGGAACCGCCGGCCGCGATCGGCACGCTGCAGCGCGCCGCTGGCGTAGAGGTAGCCCCAGAAGTCCGCTTCGGCCTGCGGGGCGAAGCGCGTGGGCAGGCGTCGCCGCAGCATGGCCCGGATCTCCGGGTAGTAGCGATCGATGAACCACCGCCACACGTCGTCGGCGTCGCTGCCGTGCAGTCGCTCGATACGCGACCAGCGGGTCGCCAGCGCGTCCTGGCCCGTCGTCTTGGGAGGATCGTCGCTCATCGCCGGAGAATGGCCATCGCCGGACGGATGCCCACGAACGGGAGTGGACCGAGGTCGGGCATCGCGGTGCGCGCGGTGGCGCGGGCTTCCTTGGCGGTGTTGTAGAAGCCCCCGCCGCGGGCAACGCGCTCGAGGCGCCAACTGCAGCGCCTGCCGTCGCCCTCGCGTGGCGGGTAGAGGTCGTAGGTGCCGAACGGGTCGGCGACCATCTCCGGCACGTTGCCGTGCAGATCGTGGAGGCCGCTGCGGTCCGCGGCGAAGCTGCCGACCGGTGCATGGCTCAGCGGGTGGCCGTCGTCGTTGGGGCGCAGGTTCGCATGGCCTGCGAACGGGCTCGCGACGCCGCCGCGTCGCGCGGCGTACTCCCACTGCGCCTCGGTCGGCAGCACGAGGCCATGGGCCTGCAGCACCGACTCGGCCATGGCGAAGCTCATGCCCTCGGCCGGGTGCCGAGCCTGGATGGTCACGGCATCGATCTGGTCGCCGGGCTGCAGGATGAAGGTCGCATCGCCACCGAGCCGTCGCCACTGCGCCTGCGACAGTTCGTGCTTCGCGAGCAGGAACGGGGCCAGTTCGATGGGCAGACCCGGTTCTTCCTCGTAGCCGGCCAGCGGATCGTCCTGCACCGATGTGCCCATCGTGAAGGGGCCGCCGGGCAGCAGCACGAACACGAGTGCGCACGACTCGTCGAGTTCGAGGTTGCCGTTCGGGCCGCGGATCGGTGCGCGGCCCGAGCGCAGGCACGCGAACTCCTGCAGGCGACTGTGTGGATCGGGGCCCAGCGGATGCAGGCCTTCGACCGGTTGCAGGCCGAAGCCGTGGTCGCGGGCCGCGCGGTACTCCGGTGCGGCGTCCACCTCGGCGCATGCGCGCCGCCAAGCATCCGCATCCTCGCGGAAGGCGGTGTCGATGCGCAGCAGCGCGTCCCGTTCGCTGCGCATGCGGGCCACGATGCCATCCGGACCGGTGGCCTGGGCGAGCACCCGCTCGACCTCGTGCAGCTGCTGCACGAGCGGTGGGCCATCCGCCGTCGGTGGGTGCATGGTGGGCGCGACCGCGGCTGGTTGCGCATCGAGCCGGTTGGTCAGCGCCTGCTGGTGCCGTTCCAGAGCCGGCAACAACGGCGCCAGGATCGCGGCGAGCGTCGCGTCGTGGCGCAGGGCGTGAGCAAGGCGCGGCAGGCCCTCGACGGCGTGCAGCTCCGCTTCGAGTTCGTCGCGCGTGGTCGGCGTGGCCGTGCCGCGGCGCGGCGCCCTGGTGGCGTCGAGGTCGGCGAGCGCAGTGCGAACCCTGTCGAGCCGTGCCCGCAGACCGCGTGGCCCG
>CAMAUH010000485.1 GCA_945861365.1 Candidatus Kuenenia stuttgartensis | reverse complement strand
CCACCACTGAACCCCGTCGACGTGGGATCTGGCCGCGGGGCCGTTCGTGATGAGCGCTGTGCTACCACTGCCCGACGGTTCGATCGTCGTCAGCGCTGCACCCGTGCCGTTTGGCGGCGCTAACGCGAGCACGGTGTCGCGCTGGGACGGCATCAGCTGGGCGGCGCTCGGCGGCCCGTTCACGGGTATCGCGACCGGGTTGCTGCGGTTGCCTGACGGCGACCTCGTCGCCAGCGGTGGCTTCACGGCGGCGAGTGGCGTTCCGGCGCGCGGCCTTGCCCGCTGGAATGGCACGACCTGGCAAGCGCTCGCCGGCGGGGTCGACAGCGGGCTCAATGTCAGCGTCAGCGCAACCCAGTTGCTTCCGAACGGCGACCTCGCGGTCGGCGGCCTCTTCACAGAGGCGGGGAACGCACCTGCCGCACACTTCGCGGAGTTGACAACCACTTGCCCCGCGAGCCGGCAGAGCGCCGGAAGCGGGTGCAGCGGCGTGTTGGCGGCGGATCTGGCGTGGACCGGGGCCACTTGGCGGGCAACGGCCACCGGGTTGCCGGCTGCGGCCATCGCGTTCGTCGTCAGTGGTGCGACGACGACGATGCTGCCGCTCGGCCAGGTGTTCACGACGGCCCAGCCCGGCTGCACGCTGCATGTGCAGCCCGATGTGGTCGAGCTACGGTTGGTGACGGCGGGGGCGGTGACAACCCAGTTCACGATCCCCGACGCGGCGGCTCTCGTCGGTGCCATCTTCCATCATCAGGTCGTGCCGCTGGCGCTCGATGTGACGCTCGCCATGACCGCGACGAATGCGGTGTCGCTCACCGTCGGCTCGTTCTGACCCTGCCGCGAGGCGCTTCAGCGCTGGCGCTGGATCCGGATCTCGATCTGCTGCGTGCCGCTGGCGCGGTGCTGGCGCATTTGCAGGCGGCCTTCGCGGGCCTGCAGTTCGCTGCGCGGTGCGACCCAGCTCGGGCCGCACTCGTCGGGCATGAAGAACGCTTCGCCGCGGAGCATGCCACCGAGCTGGTGGGTCGGATCGGCATCGTTGCCGACCACCACGAACATCTCGCGGAAGACCTCGGGCCGCTGCGTGATCAGCCCCGCCAGCAGGTCGGTGTCCTCAGTGTCGGGTTCGATCCACAGGTTGCGCGACAGCGAGGCGAGGTGACGGCTGCCCATGGCCTTGCCGACGATCTCCCGCGCGGTATCGAGGCTGCGTTCCGCCAGGTCGGGGCCGAACATCGTCACCGCGAACTTCAGGTCGACGTTGGCGTTCTCTTCCTTGAAGCCGATGCGGCCGCGGTCGCGCAGGTCGAGCAGCAGTTCGCCGAAGGCGCGAAACTGGCCGACGCTGACGAACAGGTCGCGCACGACGCGTTCGTCGTTGCGGTCGTCGAGCCGACGCAGCGCCAAGGTCACGTCGGCGTGCCGCTGCTCGAGCTGTTTGGCCGCTTCGGTCGCGACGAGGCGCGAAGTCAGGCGCTGGGTCGAAGCGAACAGCGGCGCCTGGTCGATGGTGATCATCTCGGGGGCGGCGGTGCTGCCGCCGCCGGCGATGATCGCGTTGGGCTGCATCGGCTGCAGGTGGCCCGACGTCGGCCCGGTCTTCGGCTCGTGCACCGCGACCGCGTCCTGGTGCGGCGCGTCGGCGGTGACTCGCCACATCGAGGCTCCGACCAGCGCCACTGCGGCGGCGGCCGCGCCGGCCAGCGCGTAGCGCACCTTGACCAGCATCGGCACCGGCTCGCGGAACACGGCATCCGGCGTGCCCTCACCGGCGCGGATGCGTTCCCACAGCTCGTCGCGGAAGCCCTCGCTGACGCGGACGCCGCGCAGCTGCAGGGTCAGGCGCTGGGCGGCTTGCAGCTCGTTCCAGAACGCGCCGCACTCGCTGCAGGCGGCGGCGTGCTCCATCACGAGCGTGCGGCGACCCGACGGCAGGCGGCCGTCGAGGCACTGCGACAACTCGTAGCGGCAGGCGGTGCAGTTCATCGGTGTAGGTCAGACTTTGATCAGGCGACTGACGAGCGACTTGAAGCGCTGGCGCGCACGGAACAGGCGCGTCGAGACCGTCTTCACCGGGCAGTTCATCACCGCCGCGGCGTCCTCGTAACTGAGGCCTTCGACTTCGCAGAGCAGGAAGGCCTCCCGGAACTTCAGCGGTAGTTCTTCGATCGCCTTCTCGATGGCGCTGTTCGCTTCGTTCGACTCGGCGACTTCGTCCGGCTGCACGGCGCGCAGGTCGCACGGCGTGAACGGTTGCTCGTCGTCCTTCGCCATGTCGCGGAACAGGCTCAGCTTGAACTTGCGGCGGCGCAGCTGGTCGAGGCACAGGTTGCGCGCGACCCGGAAGAGCCAAGGTCGGAAGGCGGCGGCGGGCACCTGGTTCAGATGCCGGTAGAGCGCGAGGAAGGAGTCCTGCGCCACGTCCTCGGCGGCGATCGAGTCACCCAGCAGGCGGGTCGCGTAGGCCTTCAGGCTGTCGGCGTGTTCGGTCAGCGCCCGGTGGTAGGCGACCATCGTCACCGGGTCTGGCTGGTAGTCCTGACTAGCGATTGCCATCGGCGCTGGGAGAGTAGGCGGTCGGTCGCCGGCGGCTACCGGTGACGGTGGCGCAGGACGGCGGGCATCGGCAGAAACTCCGACTGGACGAAAAACGCCGGTTGCCCCACTGTTCGTCGCGCATGCGACCCCTGGAATCCGTGGCTGTCCGACCGGCCGATGCGACGCGACGCCACCGCGGTCACCCCCTTGCCATGGTCGTATTGTTCCTGACGACCACAGCCTGTGGTGGCAACCTCGGCTACCGATCCGTGATCGAGACCAGCGGCAAGGTGCCGCTGACCGCCGCGATGAAGCGGGTCCGGCTCGAGATCGACAACGGCACGATCGGCATCGACGCCGCCGAAGCCCGGGAAGTCGCCTACGCGGGTGGGGTGCGCCGCGCCGCAGATACCGCCGAGGGCCTGCAGCAGCTCGAGCAGGTGCCGCCCGGGTTCGTGGTGGCCACGGACCCCGACCACCCCGAAACGCTGGTGCTGCGCGGTCCTTCGCTGCCGCCGGGCATCGGGGCGCTGCTCGGCGTGGAGATGGGCATCCATCTGCCGGCTGACGTGGAGCTGGAGGTGCGGGTCCAAGGCAGCGGCAATGTGACCGTGGTCCATCGCAATGCAGCCGTCCGTGTCGACACGGGTCGCGGTGACCTGCGGTTCGAGAGCTGCCACGGCGCGCTGCGAGCGAAGAGCGGTCGTGGTCACGTCATCGTCGTCGACCATCGTGGCGACATCGACATACACACCATGATCGGTGACATGCAGGTGTTCGTACGGGAGCCGGGCGCGCAGCTGCGGCTGGTGACCGGTCAGGGCACGGTGCAGTGCCACATTCCTGCGGA
>CAMAUH010000484.1 GCA_945861365.1 Candidatus Kuenenia stuttgartensis | reverse complement strand
CGGTCGCCGCCACCGCACCGGTCGCCAGGATCGCGGCCAGCGGCTCGCCGGTGCGCGGCCGCTGCGCCGCGTAGACCCCGACCGCCACGGCGAGACGGTCCGTGGTCGCCTCGATGCCGAGCAGGTCCCGCAGCGCCAGCACGTCGGCGATCGGCACCGCGTGCTGCGCCGCCAGGGCGCGCGCCGGCGCCGGGTCGCGCTCGATCGCCAGGAAGGTCGACCGCGAGCGCGCCCACGCGAACGCCAGCAGGAACAGCGCGCCGGCAGCGACCAACAGCGGCCAGGAGCCGGCGCGGTGGATCACCGCACCTGCGCCGTGCGCGCGGCCTCGACCAGCAGGCGGTAGCGGGAGGCGACCGCTTCGCGCGCTTCCAGCGAAGTCGCCTCGGTGACGACGCCGTAGTCCTCCTTGGCGACCGTGCGCAGCACCGCGGCGGCCATCGACCAGAAGCGCGGCTCGGCCGCTTCCACCAGCAGACGCGCCAGCTCGGGCACCGCGGCGAGGCCCGCCGTCGCACTGAACGACTCGACCGTCAGCGTGGTCCGCACGTTCGCCGCCCGCAGCGCGTCCAGCAGCCACTGCCACTGCTCGAACTGCTTGTAGCGCTGCCACCACGACTCGATCTGGTCGATGCGCTCCGAGCTGGCCAGCAGGTCGACGCCGGTCGTGCCTGCCAGGTGCTGCGCCGCCAGCGCGGCGTGGTCCGGGTGGCGCAGCAGGGTCATCAGGTCCGGCACCACCGACGGGTCGTGGTAGGCGCCGACCAGCAGCACCAGCTGGTTGCGGATCGCGACGTCCTGCACGGTCGACAACTGCGCGCGCAGCGCCGGGATCGCCAGCGTGCCGCCCTGCCGCTGCAGGTGCAGGCGCGCGAGCGCGCCGAGGTCGTTGCCGTGGCTCAGCACCACCAGCTCCGCCAGCGCCTGCGCAGCGCGCGGGTCGCGCAAGTCGCCGAGACCGCGCAACACCGCTTCCTTGTCCTCGGGATCCGGCGCGGTCAGGGACCGCTGCAGCACCGGGAACGCCAGGTCGCCGCCGACGCGACCGAGCGCGCGCAGCGCCTCGCGCCGCAGCAGTGCCGGCGTGTCCTCGGCCGCGATCAGCGCCACCAGCGGGCGCGAAGCGGCGGCGATCGCCATGTGGCCGCACACGGCCACCGCCGCGCGCCGCACTTCGAGATCCGGGTCACCGAGCAGCTCGATCAACCGCGGCGCCGCGCGTTGGTCCCGCACGACACCGATCTCCTCGATGCCGGCGCGCCGCACCAGCGGATTGGCGTCGGTCAGCGAGCCGAGCACCGCATCCGGGCCGAGCACGGCGAACACCGAACGCACCGCGTTGCGGCCGCCGCCCTTCATGCGCGCCGCCAGCTCGACGGCCTGCCGCCACACCTTGTCACCGGGCGCCGTGGCGCCGAACTCGAGCAGCCGCTGGTCGAGTTCCTGCAACTCGGGCTGGGCAGCGAGCACGGCGACGATGCGCTCGCCGTCGGCTTCGCCGAGCAGCTGCTTGCGCTGCGCGTGCGTGGCGAAGAACTCGAGGGCGCGGGCCCGCTGCGCCTGGCCGAGGCCCGGCCATTGCGTGACGACGCGGCCGAGCAGGCGGCGCGCCCGATCGAGCGGCTCCGGGTGGGAATCGAGCCAGGCCCGCTCGGCGCGCCAGAACGCGCCGCGTTCCGGCTCGTTCCGCGCATCGCGATACTGCTGCCACGCTTCGGCATCGACGCGCCGCGCCACCAGCGCTGCCAGCGCATCGAAGTCGGCATGCTCGCTGACCGGCATCGCCACCTGCATGCGGCCGGCGGGCACCTGCAGCTGCAGGGAGCGCACGCGCGGCAGCGCGGTGTCCACGCGCATGCGCACCTCGTCGGCGAAGCCGCCGCGCTGCAGCGCCCCGATCAGGTCGAGCATCTCGGCTTCGGTGAGCACGATCTCGACGGCGCCCTGCACCGGCTGCACGTCGGCGAGACCGCTGCTGAGCAAGCGCACGTGCCGGCCCTCGTTGCGCCACGTGATCGTCGCCATCGCCGCGTTCTTGGCGTCGATCGCGACCTGCGCCCGCAGGCCGACGAAGCCCTCGCGCTGGCCGCCCCACCATTCCCGCCACGACGTCACATCGACGCTGCTGGCGAGGCGCCCCGACAACCGCGCCAGGCGGTCTTCGGCGGGTTGCCGCAACAGGTCCAGGTTCGGCACGAACTTCAGCGGCTGCACGACCTCGAGCAGCGCATCGACCACGGCGGCATCGGGGAACACCGTGGTCGGGTCGGTCGAACGGTAGGCGAGGTCGGCGAGGGCGACCGCGCACAGCGCGCGCGTCAACGGCTCCGGGTCGCCGAGGCGCGCCGCCAGCTTGCCGGCCGCAGCCGCCGGCAACACGTCCGGGGCGCCAGCCTGCGCGATCTGCGCCAACGCGAACGCCGCGTAGGCGAAGCCGCGATCGATCGGCGGCTCCACCATCAGCTGCTGCAGCACCGGCACGGCCCGCGTGCCCATGCGCACCAGCGCGCTGCAGGCCGAGCCCGCGAGCTCCGGCGGCCGCGACAGCAGTTCGACGAGGCGCGCCGCCGCGCCATCGGCCGGCACCACCCGCAGCAGTTCGATCGCCCGCAGCTGCAGATCGAGCGACTGCTCGCGCGACAGCTGCAGCACGAACGGCAAGTCCTCGGCGGCGAGCAGCGGCACCAGCGCTTCGCTCGCGAGGCGGCGCGCGCCAGCGACGCGGCCGCGCACGCATTCCTGCAGCGCCGCCTTGGCCTCGGGCCCCTTGATCGCGGCCATCGTCTCGAGCACGACGCGCGTGGCATCGCCGAGCGGCCGCGACAACACCTGGAAATGCAGTTCGGTGCCGACCTTCGCCGACGCCGGCGTGAACCGACGGATCGCGACCATCAGGCTCGCCAGTTCGTCGGCGCGCGCCAACCGCGCGGTCTCGACGACCAGCGCCTCGAACGTCGGCGGCGCGTAGCCCTGCGCCATCTCGTGCAGCTTCTGCTCGACCCTCTCGTTGGTGCCGCGCAGCTCGAGCACATCGCGACGGAAGCGCTCGATCTCGCTGATCGGTCGCACCATCGGCGCCTGCGCCGCCGGCCGTTCGCGCTGGGGCGGCAACTTGATCTTGCTGTCCGGGAACACCTGCGGAACGCAGGACAACAACAGCGAGGCTAGGCAGATCATGATGGGACGACGGACCTGGCAGGGCTCCCGCGGGGGTCGACGGGCTCGGGCCAGGGGCGCGGATGATAGCGGGCGTCCGCCGGCGAGTCCTGGCCGATGGCGGCCCGTTGCCAAGGGCGCTCGCTTCCCCCTGCCGGGGCACCAGCCGATCGCGACCCAAGCGCCGCCGCTCAGGGAAACTGCTGATCCGCAATGCAGCACTCAAGAGCGGGGCCGGCCACGGACCGATGAGATCGGCAG
>CAMAUH010000483.1 GCA_945861365.1 Candidatus Kuenenia stuttgartensis | reverse complement strand
GGCCATCGCGCAGGAACGGCAGCGCGCCACGCAGCGCGTCGAGGCACAGGTCGAGCCGGCCGCGCGCGAGCGTCAGGCCCGGCAGCGACAGGAACACGTCGCGACCCCATTCGCCGAACCACGGGAAGCCGGCGAGCACGCCGAGCCGGCCGCCGTCGGCGCGGTACAGGAAGTCGTCGGCACCGAGCGCCAAGCGCGCCGCCAGCGCCGCGGGCTGCGGTGCGACCGTTCGCCACGCACCGGCCGCATCGGCCATCACCGCGTCGAACGCAGCCGTCGGCGCCCCTTGGGGCTCGCCCAACGCGAACGCCAGCGTCGCTTCCTGGCCCGCGCCGAGGTCGAGTTCGATCGCGCCGGGCGTCCAGCGGTCGCCGACGTGGTCGTAGCCGCGCTGCTGGTCGATCGCGAAGTGGCAGCCGCGGTACCACGCCGCTTCGCTGCGGAACGCGGCGACGCCGTCGGCGGTCACCCACAACATCGGCAGCAGCGAGTTCGGCCGCACGCCCCAGCTGGCGCCGCGCGCGTGCACGGTGGCGTCGAACGCCGAGTCCATCTGCAGCAGATGGTCCACATCGCACCAGCCGAGCAGCGGCCGCACCTCGAGCCGCAGCGGCGTAGCCCCGAGGTTGCGGTAGCGCACCAGCAGGCACGCGGCGCGGTCGGCACCCACCCGCTGCAGCGCGAAGGTGCGTTCGATCGCCTGCGCACCGTTCTGCAGACGCCAGCTCGGCAACGGCCGGCGCGTGAACGCGACCTGCGCCCCGGATGGGGATGGGCGGTCGTGGCCGCGCCAATGCGCGTGCATCAGGTAGGTGATCGCCGTCCCGGCGACGAAGCGTTCGTCGAGGGCCGCCACCACCATCCAGCGCTTCGCAGCGCCCGGCAGGCGCGCGACCCACAGGCCGTGGTAACGCCGCCGGGCCAGGTCGTCGACCGAGCCACAGCCGTAGCCACCCGCACCGTCGGCCAACAACCACTCGGCATCGCCGGGCAGAGCAGCGGGGCGATCGGCAACAGGGGGAACGCTGGGCATCGGGGCGACGGTGCGGGACGAGCGGCGGAGCGACGAGCCTACGTGAGCAACCTGCGGTATCAACGTTCCTTCGTTCGCAGGAATCGACATCAGCCTCTGTCGCGGCGAGGCCGATGCATGCATCCTTTCGCGCCCTCCCGCTCGACGTCCCCCGACACGAGGCTCGCATGGTGAGTCTGGACCTCAAGAACACCCTCGTCTTCATCCTCGCCGGTGGCGAAGGCAGCCGCCTGAAACCCCTGACGCTGCATCGCGCCAAGCCCGCGGTGCCGTTCGGTGGCTGCTATCGCATCATCGACTTCACGCTGAGCAACTGCATCCACTCGGGGTTGCGGCGCATCCACCTGCTGACGCAGTACCAGGCGCGCTCGCTCGAGGAACACATCCGCTTCGGCTGGAACTTCCTGCCGCGCCGCCTCGAGCAGTGGATCACCTGCAGCCCGCCGCACCACGTGTCGGTCGGCAAGTGGTACCGCGGCACCGCCGACGCGATCTTCCACAACCTCGACTCGATCGAGGACTGGCAGCCGCCGAACACCGTCGTGCTGTCCGGCGACCACATCTACCAGATGGACTACCGCGACATGCTGCGGGAGCACGTCGAGCACAACGCGGCGCTGACCATCGGCGCGGTGAAGATCCGCATCGAAGAGGCGTCCAGCTTCGGCATCCTGCAGGTCGCCGCCGACGGTCGCATCACCGGCTTCGTCGAGAAGCCGAAGAGCAACGCGCCGCAGATCCCCGGCGAACCGGGCTACTGCCTCGCGTCGATGGGCATCTACGTGTTCGAGACCAAGGAGCTGGTCAAGCGCCTGCGCGAGGACAACGCGATGCCGGAGGGCCAGGGCGGCGACTTCGGCCACCACGTGATCCCGCGCATGATCCACCAGGTGCCGGTCTACGCGCACGCGTTCAAGGGCCTGCCCGGCGACGAAGCGCCGTACTGGCGCGACGTCGGCACGATCGAGGCCTACTTCGAAGCGAACATGGACCTCTGCAGCGTGAAGCCGCAGCTGAACCTGTACCGCAAGGAGTGGCCGACGTACACGCTGTGGCACAACGACCCGCCGGCGAAGACGGTGTTCTCCGAATCGGGCGACGGCCGGCGCGCCGAAGTGCAGGACTCGCTGCTGTGCCCCGGCGTCGTGGTGTCGGGCGGCAAGGTGCGGCGCTCGCTGCTGAGCAACCTCGTCTACGTCGACGAACACTCGACGCTGGAGGAGTGCATCGTGCTGCGCGGCGCGCGCGTCGGGAAGCGCTGCAAGCTGAAGCGCGTCATCATCGACAAGTGGAACGAGGTGCCGGACGGCACCGTGATCGGCTACGACATCGAAGCGGATCGGAAGCGCTTCACGGTGTCGTCGACGGGCATCGTCGTCGTCGCGCGCGGGCACAAGTGGACGTGAGTGCGGGTCACGCAGGCCCGCCCTCGCCACCACCCACCTCCAGCGCACCGTCCGCCGGCCGTTCCCACGGCTCCTGCGGCAGCGGCCGGTCCGGCTCCCACGCCGTGAACAACCGGTAGAGCGCCGGCAGCACCAGCAGCGTCAGCAGCGTGCTCGACACCAGCCCGGCGATCACCACCGTCGCCAGCGGTCGCTGCACTTCGGCTCCCTGCCCGGTCGCCAGCGCCATCGGCACGAAGCCGAGCGACGCCACCAGCGCAGTGATCAGGATCGGCCGCAGGCGCACGAGGCAACCGCTGCGGATCGCCGCGTCGCGCGCCATGCCTTCGCGGCGCAGCTGGTTGACGAACGTCACCATGACGACGCCGTTCAGCACCGCGACGCCCGACAGCGCGATGAAGCCGATCGCCGCCGAGATCGAGAACGGCATGCCGCGCAGCCACAGCCCGACGATGCCGCCCGACAGACCGAGCGGCACGCCGCTGAACACCAGCAGCGCGTACTTCACGCTGCGGAACATCGAGAACAGCAGCACGAAGATCAGGAAGAACGCGAGCGGCACGACCAGAGTCAGCCGTTCGCGCGCGGCGGCAAGGTTCTGGTAGGTGCCGCCCCATTCGAGCCAACCGCCCGGCGGCAGCTCGACGCGCTGCAGCCGCCGCTGCGCGTCCTCGACGAACGAGCCGAGGTCGCGGCCGCGCACGTTGGCCTGCACCGTGATCAGCCGCTTGCCGTTGCGGCGGCTGAACTGGAACGGGCTGTCGGTCGCGTGGATCGTCGCCAAGGCACTGAGCGGCACCGTGCGGCCGAACTCGTCGCTCGACGATGTGGCGTGCGGCAGCGGCACGACCAGGTTGGCCAGCGCCTCGGCCGAGTCGCGCACCGTCTCGGGCAGCCGCACGACCAGCTCGACGCGGCGGTCGCCTTCGAACAACAAGCCGGTGCGGCGGCCACCGACGGCGATCGCCAGCACCTCCTGCACC
>CAMAUH010000482.1 GCA_945861365.1 Candidatus Kuenenia stuttgartensis | reverse complement strand
CGCTCCGGTCGTCGCTGAGCAGCACCGGCAGGCCGTTGATGTCGACCAGCAGCTCGTAGCGCAGGTACACCGGCAGCGTCTGGCTCGGGATCACGTACCAGTTCGAACGCGCGCCGGTGCGCGTGTCGCGATCGAGCAGAGGCCCGGTGTGGATGCTGGCGACGACCGGCGCGACGACCGGGCGACCTTCAATCCCACCAGTACATCGCGCGCCACAGCCCGCACAGCCAGGCCACCGGCAACGCGGCGAACGCGAGCCAGTAGCCGACGCGGCGCGCGCGCGCACCGACCCGGCCGAGCAGCAGCCAGCACGGCAGCGCCAGCAGCAACACGTTCGCCGTGTGCACCAGCGGATCGCTCGGCAGATGGTGGAACAGACGCCAACCACCACCACCGTGGCCACCGATCGCGCGGATCGGGAAGCCGAGCAGCGCCATGACCTGGCAGCCCGGCACGCCCGTCGGGTTCCAATGCCGGAACAGCTCGTAGTGCTCGCGGAAATCGAGCACGCAGGCCGCCAACGTGAGCCACGCCAGCGCGCAGCCGAACAGCAGGCTCGTCATCACGCGCACGAGCCGATCCTCACGCTGCAGATCCAGCCGCGCGATCAGCACGAACTGCAGCAGCCACAACGCCGGCGCGGCGAGCTCGAGTCCCCGCGGCAGCCACTGCAGCGCGAGCCGAGCACCAGCCGGCATCGCCGCCGCCGCGTTCATGCACCGCCCGACGACGGCGGCACACGCCCGCGCCGGTTCGGCAGATCGGCGAGCACCGCGCGCTTCTGGTCGTCGCGCATGCCCCACCAATCGCTGATCTCGCCGAGCGTGCGCAGGCAGGCGACGCACAGCCCGCTGTCGCGGTCGACGCGGCACACCTTGATGCACGGCGACATCGCCGGCCCAGGAACACAGCGTGGATCGCGCGCGTTCATCGCAGGCTCAACCGCTGCGCGTCGGTCTGCGGATACGCCTTGCCCCGCTGCAACAGTTCGACCAAAGCCTCCTGGTCGTTCTGCCGCGCGAAGTCGACCTCGGCATCGGTGGCGCCGACGAGGTGGAAGCAGTCGACGCGGCCCGACGGCAGCTCGAACGTCGCCGGGTAGTGCTTGGGCTGCTCGACCAGCAGCCACCGGATCTGGCTCTGGAACTTCGGCGAGATCGAACCGTTCAGCGGCACGCGGTTGCCGTACTCGAGCAGCTCCGCGTTCTCATAGGTGCCGACCGCGACGAGCAGTTCGTACGCCATCAGGTTGTGCAGCAGCGGCACCGCCCAGTCGGCGGGCTCGTTCGACTCGACGACCAGCTCGAAGCCGAGGCCCGAGAAGCCCGACGGGTCCTTGCCCGGCACGTCGAGGTTCCACGGATTGCTGAGCCCCGACGTCACGTAAAGCCACGACCGCCGCTGCGCGGTCGGCGGGCACGCGAACACGCCGTGGTTCAGCCAACCCGGATGCGGCTGCTTGCCGTAGCGCTTGTAGACGCTGTCGCCGGCGGTGTAGACGCCCTCGCCGAGGTCGCCGAACAGGCCGCGGTAGACGCGGTCCTCGCGATCGGACCACACGGACTCGAACCACTGCGCGAAGGCTTGGTCGCTCATCGGGGCGAACAGGCTACCAGGGCCCGGCTGCGGCCGGCACTGAGGATTGGCGCGCGGTGCCACGGCGGCTACAGAACAACCATGCAGCGCGCGCAGAAGGCCGAACGCATCCAGGCGATCCTCGCCGCGCACTTCCCGCAGCCGCCGATCCCGCTGCAGCACCAGGACGCGTTCACGCTGCTGTGCGCGGTGGTGCTGTCGGCGCAGTGCACCGACGAACGCGTCAACCTGGTGACGCCGGCACTGTTCGCGCGCGCCGCCACGCCGCAGCAGATGGCCGCGCTGCCGGTCGCCGAAGTGCACGGGCTGATCCGTTCGTGCGGGCTGGCCCCGCAGAAGGCCAAGGCCCTGGTCGGGCTGGCCCAGCAGCTTTGCGGCGAGCACGGCGGTGCTGTGCCGCGCGACCTCGCGGCCCTGGAGACCCTGCCGGGCGTCGGCCACAAGACCGCCAGCGTGGTGATGGCGCAGGCCTTCGGCGAGCCGACGTTCCCGGTCGACACGCACATCCACCGGCTGCTGTGGCGCTGGGGGTTGTCGGACGGCAGCTCGGTCGAACGTACCGAACGCGACGGCAAGCGCGTGTTCCCGCGCGAGCGGTGGAACACCCTGCACCTGCAGATCATCTACTTCGGCCGCGCGTTCTGTCCGGCACTCGGGCACGTGGTCGCGCAATGCCCCGTCTGCAGCTGGGCGATGAGCACGGCGCGGCAACGGCTGGAAGCGCAGCGGCGCGCCCGCCCGGCCACGGGAAAGCGCTCATAGGCCGCGCAGGAAGCTGGATCGCAGCGGCGCCGGGAGGTACGAGACCATGCTTCATGCCCAGATCGCACATTCTTCGCCGTTGCGTCGCCCTGCTCCCGTTGATCTTGCTCGCCTGCGGCGGCGGCGGCGGTGGCGGCGGTGGTGACACCCCGTCCCTGGTCGCGAACGTGCCCACGGGCAGCGGGCAGGTGCCGATCCAGATGCTCGGCACGTGGGAGATCCGCGACCCCGTGGTGCTCGAGACCAACGACCCGGCGCCCTCGTTGCCGTTGGCCGGCGCGCGCATCGTCATCGGCGCCCAGGGCGTGGCCTCGATCGGCGGCTTCAGCACGGTGCGCGCCGACCTCGAGGCCTTCCTGACGTTCCCGCTGGATTGGTACGTCAACCAGATCGACGGCAAGACGGTGCTCTACGGACTGTCGTACGACCGCCTGTCGCGCTCGGGGCCGAAGGAACAGGTCGGCCTCGCCGGCGGCTCGCTCAACGTCGACACGATCGCCGTGGAGCAGTGGAACAGCAAACAGGACAGCCCCACCGCGACGCCGCGGCAGACGCGTTCGCGCTACCTGCTGGCGCGCATCGCGCCGCCGCTCGAACTGCCGCAGGAGATCGCACCGACGACCGCAAAAGCCAACCAGACGCGCTGGCTCAGCGACGCATTCGCCGGTGTGAAGTCGCGCTGAGCGCGGATTCCTGCGACCGCTGCGCACTTCGTGTCCCTCTAGCACCGCGCGCGCCCGCGCGCCGAGGAGGGAAGTGCGCGGCTACCATGGAACGAATGCGGAACCCGTCCGTCACGACCGCCGAGCAGCTGCTGGTGCTGCGCGATCCGCCGTGGCAGCACGAGCTGTGGCGCGGGGAGCTGCGGCGCATGACGCCGGCCGGCCAGTGGCACGGCGACCTCGGCGCGGAACTGCTGCGGCGCCTCGGCAACCACGCCATCGAGCACCGGCTCGGGCGCGTCTACAACAGCGACACGGGTTTCGTGGTCGCGCGCGATCCCGACACGGTGCTGGCACCCGACGTGGCCTTCGTGCGCGCAGCGCGCTTGCCGAAGCGCCGCACGCGCGGC
>CAMAUH010000481.1 GCA_945861365.1 Candidatus Kuenenia stuttgartensis | reverse complement strand
CGCGCGCCGACGGCGATGCGCGCCTTGCCCTGCAGCAGCCGCTGCCACTGCCGGCCGCGTTCGGCATCGGTGAGGCCGCTGTGCAGCACCGCGACGTCGGGGAAGCGCGATGCGAAGCGGCCGACGGTCTGCGGCGTCAGCGAGATCTCCGGCACCAGCACGATCGCGCTGCGGCCGAGCGCGCGCACTTCCTCGAGGATGCGCAGGTAGACCTCGGTCTTGCCGCTGCCGGTGACGCCGTGCAGCAGGAACGTGCGGTGCTCGCGCGCCTGCACGCGCTTCGCCACCAGGTCGACGGCCTTCTGCTGGTGCTCGTTGAGCACGTGGCGCACCGCAGCCTCGTCGGCGGCGGGCACCAGTTCCTCGAGCTCCTCGGCCAGCATGACCTTCTGCAGCAGCCCGTTCTTGCACAGCGTCTGCCACGGGCTGTCGCTGGTGTCGGTGCGGCGGCGCAGATCCTGGATCGGCATCGGGCCACCGAACTCGAGCACCGTGCGCAGCACGCGCGATTGCGCCTGGTGCTTCTCTTCGAGCTCGGCGACGGCAAGTTGGGCGAGGTCGTGCGGCGCCTTCACCTGCACGTGCGGGATGCGGCGCTGGCCGCGGCGCTTGGTGACCGCCGGCAGCATCGCGTCGAGCGCTTCGCCGAGCGAACAGCCGTAGGTGACCGCCATGCGCTGCGCCAGTTCGAGCAGCGTCGGCGGGATCGTGATCTCGTCGTCGAGCACCGCCTCGATCGACTTCACCTTCGCCGGCGGCAGGTCGGTGGTCGCCGACACCGCGGTGACGACGCCGCCGAGAGCGCGGCCGTGGAAGTTCACCCGCACGCGGTTGCCGGGCTTGCACGCCATGCCCGGGCCCAGCGCGTAGGTGAACTCGCGCCGCAGCGGCAGGTTCAGCGCGACCTGCACGTAGGCGGTCGGTTGGGCTGGCTCCAGTTCGGTCATCGGCGGGCGGCCCAGTGAAGCGCGGCCCGGCGCGAACGCAATCCGCATCGCCGCGGCCCGGCCGTTCGCAGCGGCCGCGCGGCCCGGGAAATCGCCCGCGCGTGAAGAAACGGCACACCGAGACGGTGGAGTCCGGGCCGGCGGATGCGCATCGTTCCCCGCCTTCCCGAGCCTCCCCGATGCCGATCCCCCACTTCGCTGCCGTCGTCCCGTTCGTGTTGCTGTCCCTGCTGCCCGCGCAGGATCCCGCGCCAAGCGCCGGACGCGTGGTGCCGTACCCGATCGATCTGCCCGACGACTTCGCCGCCGCGATCGCGAAGGGCACGCGCAGCGAGAACGGCCGCCCCGGTGCCAAGTACTGGACCAACACCGCGCGCTACCGCATCGACGCCGAACTCGATCCCGCGGCGGCGCGGCTGGTCGGCAAGGCCGAGCTGACCTACGTGAACCGCTCGCCGGACGAACTCGAGCAGCTGGTGCTGCACGCCTACCAGGACCTGATGAAGGCCGGCGCGCCGCGCACGCGCACCGTGGTCGCGACGCCGGGCTTCGAACTCGGCAGCGTGCACCTCGGCGAACGCAAGCTGACCGCGCGCGCCAGCGACACGCGCATCTTCGTGCGCTTGCCGGAAGCGCTGGCGCCCGGCAAGGAAGTCACGCTGACCGTCGAGTGGGCGTTCGACGTGCCGAAGGCCGGCACCGCACCGCGCATGGGCCACGAGGCCGAGAACGTCTACTACCTCGGCTACTGGTACCCGCAGTTCGCGGTCTACGACGACGTCGAGGGCTGGGTCGCCGACCCGCACCGCGGCAACGGCGAGTTCTACATGGACTACGCCGACTACGACCTCAACATCACGGTGCCGCAGGGCTACCTGGTGCGCGCCACCGGCGAACTGCAGAACGCGACCGAGGTGCTGCTGCCGAAGGCGATCGACGCGCTGGCCAAGGCCGCGGCCGAACGCGAGGTCGTGCACGTGGTCGACGAGGCCGACCACAAGGCCGGCACCGTCACGGCGACGTCGCCGAGCGGCAAGCTGACGTGGAAGTTCCGCGCCGAGAACGTGCGCGACGCCGCGGTCAGCATCGCGCGCACCTACCTGTGGGACGCGACGCACGCGACGGTGAAGGACAAGCACGGCCCGGGCAAGGACGGCACCTGCATGATCCACGCGGTCTACGAACCGAAGTCGGGCGACTGGGTGCGCGCAGCGCAGTACGCGCGCCACACCATCGAGTACATGTCGGCGCACGTGCATGCGTACCCGTGGCCGCACATGACCGCGTGCGAGGGCATCATCGGCGGCGGCATGGAGTACCCGATGATGACGATCTGCGGCGGCCGCCAGCCGGCCAGCGTCATCGCGCACGAACTGATCCACATGTGGTTCCCGATGCTGGTCGGCAGCAACGAGAAGCGCTTCGCGTGGCAGGACGAGGGCTTCACGTCGTTCTGGACCACGCTGTGCCGCGACGACTTCCAGCAGCGCGACAGCGGCCCGCGCCGCGATGTGCTGGGCTACGCCGGCACGGTCGCGCGCGGCGGCGACGTCGTCTGCATGCGCCACGCGGATGCCTACGGCGAGGACGACTTCGGCTTCGCCAGCTACAGCAAGCCGGCGGCGATCCTGCACCAGCTGCGCGGGCTGCTCGGCGACGCGACGTTCTTCGCCGCGTTCCGCCGCTACGCCGCCGACTGGGCCTTCAAGCACCCGTACCCGTACGACTTCTTCCGCAGCTTCAGCGACGCCGCGGGCCAGGACCTGGAGCCGTACTTCCGCACCTGGTTCTTCGAGGCGTGGAAGCTCGAGCACGCGATCGCCGACGTCGCGGCCAGCGCCGACGCCACCGTGGTGACGGTCGAGGATCGCGGCCGCGCGCTGCATCCGTGCGTGGTCGAAGCGACGTTCGAAGGCGGCAAGACCGAACGGCAGACGGTGCCGGTGGCGACGTGGAGCAGCGGCCGGCGCGCGCAGCTGCGCTTTGCCGGCAACGCCACCAAGGTCGTCATCGATCCCGACACGACCTCGCTCGACTGCAACCGCAAGAACAACCAGTGGACCGCGCCAGCGCCCGCGGCGAAGTGAGCCGCACAGCACTCAGCGGTGCATCAGCTCGCGGTACGCCTGCCACGTGCGCGGCGTGTGCGCGAACTCGTTGACGAACCACTGCCACAGCTTGCCGATCGGCTGGTTGACCTGGCGCAGTTCGGCCAGCGGCAGGCTCGCGTCGTCGACGAACTCGATCTCGTAGCAGCCGGTGGCCTGCTGCAGCCAATGGTGCAGCCGGCGCGCGCGCTCGAGGTCCTCGGGCTGCAGCCACCGGGTCTCCGCCAGCAGCGCCGCGGCGACTGCCAGGGACGCTGGCTCCGCCGTCGCGAGATCCGCGGCCTGGGCTTCCGGCGCATCGCTCGCGGCGAGCTGCTGCAGTTCGGCACGCAATCGCTTCAGGCTGCCCGCATCGAGGTTCAGCGTGTCGAACTCC